>JAEORY010000359.1 GCA_016840645.1 Candidatus Borrarchaeota archaeon
GCTATTAGTGACGCAATAACTGAAAAAACATTTTTAGTCTCTTTAATGTACGCAAATGGTGAAGTGGGCTCTATACAACCTATTAAGGAAATCGGGCAGATCACACGGGAAAATAAGATATATCTTCATACAGATGGCGTAGCCGCAGTAGGAAAGATCCCAGTAAACGTTCTTGAAGATAATATTGATCTTCTATCTTTTTCTTCAAACGATATCTATGGACCTAAAGGAACAGGAGCACTTTATATTCGAAAAGGTGTGAGCATTCAGGGTGTCCTGCAAGGTGGAGGGCAAGAAAGAGGAATTAGAAGCGGTACTGAAGATATTCCCAGTATAGTTGGATTTGGAAAAGCAGTTGAACTTATCCAAGAAGAAATGACCCAAGAAAACAAACGCATAGAAAGAATTAGGGATAAAATGATTTCTGGAATTTTGGACCATATCCCCGAATCATATTTAAATGGTCATCCCACTAAAAGACTTCCAAATAATGTGCACGTAAGGTTTAGTTATATTGAAGGTGAGTCTCTTATCCTTGACCTAGACGAAAAGGGTATTGCATGCAGTTCGGGCTCAGCATGTGCTGCTAAAACACTAGAACCTTCTCATGTGCTTAGAGCTTGTGGCTTACCTCACGAATTGGTGCATGGATCAATTCTATTTACTATGGGAAGATGGACAAAAGAAGATGATGGGGATCGTGTAATTGAAGCTTTGCCCCCTATTGTAAAAAGACTCAGAAAATTATCTCCATTGACTCCTATGGAACTAAAGGAGGCTTAAATAATGGCAGGAATTTATTCAGAAAAAGTTTTAGATCATTTTAGGAACCCCCGTAATGTTGGCGAATTGGAAGATGCTGAAGACGTCGGGATCGGCAAGGTGGGGAATCCAGTATGTTTAATACCTGAAACATTAATTCATATGAATAGTCATCTCAACCGTATTGAAATTGCGTCTACCAAAGACCGAGTACTTACTCACAATGGTATGTATCACAAGGTAATTCACAGGACAGAAAGAGAGTATGATGGCGACATTCTGATTCTAAAGAACAAGTTTGGAAAAGTTACAGTAACGCCTGATCATATGGTTCTAGCTATCAAATTGCCTAAAGGAGACAAGTTCTTGCGAACCAAACACAGAAAAGAACTTTTATCTGCTTGGTATCACGTTGAAGATCTTAGGAAAGGCGATATAGTCCTTTACCCCATTCTGAAAGAAACTAAAGATATGGAATTCATTGACATTGAAATCAGGAAATCAAAATGGGATTTTCGTAGTAAACCGATTCCAAAAAAGATACCTGTTAGTGATAACTTTCTTAGGTTATGTGGTTATTTCATTTCCGAAGGCCATCCAAGAGAAGAGCCTTCCAAGACATATATCGAGTTCAGTCTAAACATCAAAGAAAGAGGTATCGAAGAAGATATTAGGAGAATAACTAAGAACTTGTTCAATATCGATATTAAAATTAGTGAAAAACCAAAGAAAAAGACACGACAAGTGTTTATCTATAATGCAGTTCTAACAAGATTCTTCAAGAAGCTATTCGGTAATTATGGATATACCCAAAAACTACCCCACTTCATGATGCTCCTTCCACCAAGTAAACAAAGAGCGCTCCTATATGGGCTATGGAAAGGAGACGGTTATATCAATATTGAAAGAAAAGGCGCAAGGGCAGGGTATTCTACTACTTCTTTCGAACTGGCACAGCAAATAAAGATGTTACTATTAAGACAAGGGATTGTCGCTTCAATGTATACCGATAAAGCCTATATTAAGAACGGCGTCAGACATAGACAGAGTTACAGATTACACATTGGACAAAGAGATTCCTTGAAAAAACTATGTAATGTCATGGGTTTAACATACAATCCAAAATCACATGCTTCCCGCGATTCATGGTTTGACAATGACTATGTTCATATCCCAATAACGAGCATTCAAAGAATAAAGTATTCGGGAAAGGTCTATAATCTAGAGGTCAATAAAGATCATTCCTTCACAACCGAAGCGTTTTGCCTCCATAACTGCGGCGACTTAATGTGGGTCTTCATTAAAGTTGATTCGGAAACCGATACGATCACTGACATCAAATTCAAGACGTTCGGATGTGGTTCCGCGATAGCAACTTCTAGTATGACCACCGAAATGGCAGAAGGAATGACACTTGATGAAGCAATGAAGATCACAAGAGATGATGTGGCAACAGAATTAGATGGATTACCACCCAGAAAGATGCACTGCTCGAACTTAGCGGCAGATGCACTTCACGCGGCTATCGAGGATTATCGGGCGAAAAAAGAAGGAAGACCAAGACCAGAGCCCATAGATGACGAGGGACATCATTCCTGTGGAGTATGATCTTTTAATTCTAGTGGACTTGGATCCCAATGGGCTTTCCAATTCGCCTGCTCAAATACAAACTAACCACAAAAAATAACATCAGATATCTTCAACCTTTTTTTCTTGCAAGCCAAAACAAAGAAATAGCTGCAAAAATCAAGAAGACTATTAATTATTTTGAGGAGTTTGTCACTAAAGAACTTAAGCAAGAAAAATTTGAAAAGAACAAAATAATTGAAATTTTTGGAGACTATAAGACTGGAAGTTGTATTTTACAAACCCTTGGGCGTTACTATGAGTTCCAATCGCCTTCTTTCGATGCTTTTGAATCAAAAAAGTCAAAGTTTCTACAAGAAGGCATTAACTCCCCAAGTGAGTTAAGAGTATTTCTTTTTAATAGAATTAATGAAGATGAAGCGGGATTTTTGTCAAGCAAACACAAAGACGAGTTTGTCAAGAAAATTGCAGATTTGTTTGCTGTTGATATTAATATGCTGGAAAATTTACTTTGGCTGGATGATGAGAGTAATCAAAGATTAGTTCGTATAGAAAACCAGCCTCCTACGAAAGAGGATGTTATAAGAACGTTTAATTGGCACGTCATTGATACGCTGGTCAAAAATTCATTAAGCGTAACGTTTCAAGTGAAAGATGCAAGTGGAACGTTTGCGAAGAAAATTCATTGGCTCTGTAAAAGGTACGGACTATTTTATGACATGCGTTATGATAAGGAGGAAGTTTTACACATAAAAATCTACGGAGTTTATGACAACTATTAACACTAATAAATTGAAAAGAGGACGTGGAATCTAATTTGATGGGACTATCTAAGAAGAAATTTCATAGTTATGGCGAAAGACTTTCAAACGTCTTCCATCAGCTTATTAAGTCTCTCTTGAAAAACAAGAGTGAATTTGATTTTGAGATAAAAGTCCTTCCTAGAGATAAGCCATATCCTGTCTCATCTAAAGTAAACGAATTCCCTCTTCATAAGGTATACATAAAACCTGATTTTATTGAACAGCAAATTAGAGAAAAACCTGTGTTTGACAGCTCAATAGAGGAAAAATTCTTTAAATTTTTTGAAAAGGAAGTCCCAAAAGGATGGGAAGTGGTTCACGAGCCTGAACCGATCATAGTTCCTGAGACTGGCACCCTCTTTATACCAGATTTTGCGTTGATGAGAAGTAATGTTAAGGTTTATTTAGAGATCATTGGATTCTGGACGGAACGTTATAAGAAGAAAAAAAGGGAAAAATTAAGGATTCTAAAAGAGTACACATCCCCAACTATTAAATTGATTTTATTGATCGATAAGAAGTATAAAGACTTCTTCAAAGAGGATTTGGGATTTCCAACTGTTTTTTATTCATCAAAGGGAATCAAAAGTATAGAAATTCTTAATATCCTAGAAAAGAGTTTCTCTGATTTTAGCAATCGACTGAAACTTATAACTAATCAGACTAATGAAATAGCTAAAAAAATTGAGAACGCATTAGAGAATAAAAAATATCTTTCAATGGAAGAGTTATTCAGCATTCTAAACTGCTATTCGGCTGAGGAATTGCAAAAATGTCTAGAAGTCCCAGCAATAGTTGAAATCCTTTCACAAAATGAATTGATTTGTATACCGCATCTCCTCTGCCTTAAAAAGGCAACTTTAATCCAATTTAGGGAGTCTCTGATCTCATTATTCTCAAAAGATGATAAAGGAGAGTTGCAACTTAAGTTTATTGAAAATTGGATGAAACAAAACTATGATTTCCCAATAAAACTTACAGGTATATTAGATTACTTTGGAGAATTTGAAGTTAATTGGAAAAGTATCCATAATCCAACTGTTAAATATGTTGGAGAACATGATTGAGGCAGAAAATTAGAAAAATTAAAAGTGGTAGTTGAATCTACTTTAGAAACCGAACCTTCCACTCTCTGATTTCGTTCGCAATGTTTTCCTTTTCATCTTGAGACACTTGATCAGAACCCATTGCTTTGTATTTTCTTATTGCGCTATTTATTTCGTACATTGCGGGATGAAATGTCTTCATAATACCAGATTCTTCAATATCATCCCTTAAAGTTTCGAGTGATTTATTAACTTCAAGGTAATTTCTTGAATCCATAATAACGTCGATATTCTTATCGAAGATCTCAGAAATTTCTTCATATTTCAATTTTGCTTTCCATTCAGCTGGAGGTTCAGGTACTTCAACTATTTTGGGTGGAGGTGGCGGTGCCGTTTCTTCCATTCTAGGAGGCGGGGCTGCAGCTCTAGTTGTTTCTGCTGCTTTTACTCCCGCTTGTATTGTTTCAGAAGCCATTCCAAAGCCAATTATTATACCTCGAATCTCTTGTAATTGTGAAATCAAAGATTGTAGAGTATCAATCATTCTATCGATCTTTGGAGTAAGTCTCTCTGCCATATGTATCAACCTAGGTATTTCTTGTCGACCTATGTAATTAAGGTTTTGCTATTTCTTGACATCGACCGT
>JAEORY010000001.1 GCA_016840645.1 Candidatus Borrarchaeota archaeon
ATAAATTTATTGATATGAAGTGAAAAAAGTGAAAAAAGTCAAATAAAAAATGGACAAAACTCTTATAATATATCAAATGGCAAACAAACAAGGCCAAAAATTTTAAACAAAGGGAGAAAGAAAATGAAAAAGAAAGACGTAACAAAGGAAAAACTGGTAAAGGTGGTTGAAGAAATGAATACCATACTTGAGCTTGAACCGCCTATCGAAACTGAAGGTAAAGGGATCACAAAAGCCAAGCTGATTGACGAAATCGAAGAAACCGCTGAACACTGCTTCAAGCCCGGTGATGTGATCAGCCCCGAAACCCAGGAAGTTTTGAAGGCCCTTGAAATCCCGTTTCCTGATCAAGCTGATGAAGTGGACGAATCCCAGGATGAAGAAGCCGCCGAACCACCCAAAACTGAGAAAAAGGAAAAGGTGAAGAAAGAGAAGAAAGAGAAGGTAAAGAAAACAAACAGACTGATGGCGACCATCGATGCCGTAGCTGTCCTTGGGCTGGACGCCGAAGATGATGAACTTGCAAAAAAAGCCAGTGAGATCTATCTCAAAAACGGCGGTAAGGATGTCGGTGATAAGGAAACTAAGCAAGCCATGTGGTGGGTGAAGAACTTCCGTCAAGTCACCGCCGCAATGAAGGAGCGTGGAGTAACTGTTTAGCAAAGGTTGATAAATTGAATTTGATTAAAATAGAAAGTATGTGGAAAGATCTTCTCTCGGAAATCGGTGACGATCCTTCGAGAGAAGGTCTTATTCGTACCCCTTATCGTATTGCGAAAGCATGGTGGGAATTGTTTTCAGGGTACCGCGATAAGCCCCCAAAGATTACCACTTTCAAAGAACAGTGCAAAGGTTTGATCATAGACAGAGGGTACTTCTTTTCATTCTGTGAACATCATGTCTTACCATTCTTCGGCGATTATTATTTTGGTTACATACCAAGAAATAACATGATAATCGGCGCGAGTAAGATAGGTAGAACTATTGATCATTTTTCTGCCAGACTTCAAGTGGCCGAGAGGATATGCTGTCAAGTCGCCGATTATATAGATAGTGAGGCAGATACGAACGGTATAATATTGATTATGACTGGGCGGCATCTTTGTAAAGAAATGCGCGGTATCAAAAAATACGATTCTATATTTGAAGCTAGTGAAGCTAGAGGTTGTTTTCTGAAAAATACCAATGGATGTAAAGACGAGTTCCTCCTTAGAATTAATTCAAAACTATAACCACTATGCCATTTAAAACATTCATCGTCATAAAGACACAATTTGAAGCCATACACAATTGGCCTGATTGTGGTATTGAATCTGTAAGCTACCTGCGGAATCCACATAGACACATTTTTCATGTTGAGATGAAGTGGATTGTTGAGGGTTTAAATCGTGATATTGAATTCATCGACCAAAAGCATAAAGTTGATGATTTTATCCATAAAAAATTGGCATATAAAAATATTGGTGCAATGAGTTGTGAGATGATCGCGTCAAGATTGATGACAAAATTCAATGCTCGCTTCGTGAGTGTTTTTGAAGATGGCGAAAATGGTGCAGAGATATGTATGACTACATAATTATCGACCCTGCCTCAACTGAATTCAATCGAGGTAGTTTTTGTTACCTTCCATATATACTGTACTCTGCACTTACTAAGAGTGGTGCAAAGGTAGCAATATATGAAAATTTTACTGCCGCAGACATTGATTGCCTCCCTAAAGCAAGCCGTTATCTTATATCAATATGGTCTTATCCACAGATCGATACCGCACTTGTCATAGATCGTTTCCTGGAAGGAAATAAATCATTTTTTGGTTACTTTCCCTTGATAGATCATTTGAAGTTGGATGAATTTATTTTCCCAGATCATATGATACTGTCTGGAATAGAAAACTACCCACTATATTATAGCGACTTCAACTTCATCCTACTCTCAGATTGCGACATGCACTTGAAAAAATATAGTGGACAAGTCTATCCTTTGTTTACATCATACGGATGCCCTAATGGTTGTTCGTTCTGCCCCAGTACAGTCAATTGTGAAAAGCGCCGTATCATCATACCGCTTGAAAAGGTAGAAAAAATCATCTACTACTGCAATGGAATAGGAATCCATAACATTCATTTTACTGATGAGGATTTCTTCTTCAATATCGACAGGGCGCATTCGATACTTAAAATATTTGAAAAGCTGGATACTGATTTCCAGTTGATATCACTTGGTAGTGCTGTAAAGGTACGGTCATATATAAAAAAGTATGGCGAGAATACGTTGGCAGCATCAGGTATGAAACTGATTGAGGTTGGCCTCGAGACAGCCGATTCAGATTTGGCCACCTCCATGCATAAACCTGGGCATAAGAGTTGTACATGGCTTGCCGAAAATGCTAAGACACCAATATTCTGGTTGACCATGACCTTCTTTCCTGGAGAGACGATACACTCACTCAATCTTACTGGAAGATTTCTAAAGAAATATGGCTATAAGCAAGACGAACTCTACGGTAGAATAAGAACGAATAGTACAGTTGGAGGGTTGGGACAATTTTTTCAGTTCTATCACGGTACGCCATTTTATTCAGACAAGGATTTTCTAGGTATGTCTCTGAGTGATTGCCCTATTCGTCTTCTACCAAGCTTTGTTCCCTATTCTTTCCTTGGATCAAAAATAGAGTCCATTGGTGATGCCAGTGATGCAATTGACTGGTTTAAGTTGTATAACCTCCACCCTGAGATGATAAAGCTCACAAAAGGGAATTGTATAGATGAATATGTCAACAAATATAAGGGCTATATGAGGGTAGCTGACATACTTACCTATCTTGCAATCTGCGCAAGGCTTGGAGTTATAATATGACCATTTGGAATGTCCCAATAGAAAGTCTTGAGGAAAGGTACAGCTCGCAATGGGGACGCTGGTTTCATATTGAATTCACAAGGCTTGGCATCGAATATAGAGCCATTCCTGGCATTCGTCTGACAGACAAAATAACCAAAGGTTCATTTCTTGATATATGTGGAACAAATTATTTCAAAGCGAACCAACTCAAGGTAATATCTTCATTGATGTTTGAAGGGCAAGTAAAAGACGGTGATATTTTTCTGTTTCATGACCTATGGTTCCCAGGCATTGAGATGTTGGCTTATATGAGAGATGGGCTTGGAATCGATTTCAAGATATGCGGAATACTTCATGCAGGCACTTATGATCCGTATGATTTTCTTTCAAAGAAAGGAATGGCGAAGTGGGGGGAGAAATTAGAGGAATCATGGTTCAGAATAGCTGATATGATATTTGTTGCTACTCAATGGCACCGACATCTATTATACAGTAACCGGATCGTAGAATGGGATAAAATAAAAGTGACAGGCTTACCTATTTATTTCGACTTTGCCCCTAATGAATTACCAGAAAAAGAAAATATTATCGTGTTCCCGCATAGGTTAGATGAAGAAAAAAATCCTCAATTGTTCGATTTATTTCAGACAAGATTTCAAGAAGACAAATCAATCAAGGACTCATGGCAATTTTTAAAAACAATGGAGCATTGGAAGGGCAAAAAAGGTTATTATGATATGCTATCAAGATCGAAAATAGTTGTCAGCTTCGCCGACCAGGAAACGTGGGGAATAGCTATGCAAGAAGCCCTCTTTCTTGGTTGCTTCCCAGTCATCCCAGATCGCCTGAGTTACACTGAAATGTATGAGCCTATGTTTAGATACTCTTCCTATGCTGAAGCCATGACTCTGATTAAATATGGCATGGAGAAGTATGAATCAAAAGAGGTACAAGATACAATAAGGCTAAATAAAGAAAAGCTTATAGGCGAAGGAAAAGATGCAATAAGGAGGATGATATGCGAGATGGAAATGATGAGAAAATAGACCTGTTTCTCGACTGCGGAGCGGTGTCAATTTATAACAAGTTGGTGCGGAAAGGTGGTAGAACAGAAAGTGGCGTCCATACAGGCGCATATTTCAAAGACCGCAAGCATGATGATTTCAGCTACATACACACCAAAGAGTACCAGGAGTATAGAGACAGTTACATTGAATTTATCAAGAAAAATAAGAAACACCTAACCGTATACTCCAACCTTGATGTGATCAATAATGCAGAGCTGACATGGGAAAATCAAAAGATAATGGAAGGCGAAGGATTATCGCCTATTCCAGTCTACCACATCAGCAACAAGCCTGGTGATACTAAGTGGTTAAAAAAGTACATTGACAAAGGGTATGATTACATCGCACTTGGCGGTGGTTATCCAAACCCGCCAAAGGAGACATTCACAATCTATGATCGAATATGGAACGATATACTGACCGATGACAAAGGTATGCCAATCGTCAAAGTTCACGGCTATGCAGTCACTAGCCTTAAAACTATGTTAAGATACCCTTGGTATTCGGTTGACTCAACCAGTTGGGTTATGACTGCAAGAATGGGAAGTATTTATATTCCAAAATCTAAAAATGGAAAATATATCTATGATATTGATCCATTTAAAATATTAGTTTCTAATCGCAGCCCAAGACTATGTGACAGCCAATGGCATATTGCACACATAAGCCGGCAGAATAAAGAACTTCATAAATATATATTGGATTATTTTGACTTCAAAGGATTCATACTAGGTGAAAGCGATTTTAAGGTCGTTGACGACAGTTACAAGCCAGACAAGAATGAAAGATTGATGCCAAACGATGTCATAAAAAAATGGAGGATGATGGGAGACAAATCAAATGAGATCATAAAAGATAAATTCAATGTTCTCCCTAGCGATGGAGAAAAAATGGTTGAAATAATAAAAAGCCCAGGGCTCTGCAATAGTTATATATCAAGAGATGAGGCTTGTATCATATACTTCACCAATCTTCAAAATGCACTGCCTGAATGGCCCACTCCATTTAAACTAAAAAAGAAAACAAAATCAAAAGGATTATTTAAGGTATACAAGACATGAAAATGAAAATGTATTGGAAAGATCAGAAAACTGGAGGGCATGGTAGCGCTGGAATCGGGAAAAAGGTGCATGAATTAAGCGGCGGCAAACTTGGGATTGGGCTTTCATTTAATTATGATCGTAAAAGAATCGATGCTATCGATAGGGCTATGCAGACTGACTCAACCAGCTATCAGGCTAAATCAAGAAATATGAAAAGGTGAGAACAATTGAAGATATATCTTGCTGGTTACGGGCACCAGATAGAAAAAACCCCATTTGTGAAGGAGCTTGAAAAGGATTGGCACTGCCTTTTGTCATATTATTTCTTTAGCCCCAAGAATGTTGACAAAGGGATGATGAATAGGTTTGATTACATATGCAAAAAGAAAAAGCAGATTAGAGAACAAAAAGGCAGAAGTTAATGATTATATACATAGCTGGACCAAGACCTGACACCATTAATATGATGATGAAGAGAACTGATTACATCCTCACTTCTTTCTACTACCAAAGCATAGCAACATCAGAAATAAAACCTCTACAAATAATCAAGCAGCACAACGAAAGGATAAAAAATGAAGCTAAAAAGAACCGCGCTCATCCAAGCACTTGAAAAAGTCAAACCAGGCCTTGCCAACAGTGAAATCGTTGAGCAATCAACCCACTTCATCTTCGATAACGATACGATTAAGACATACAATGATCAGATCGCTATCACTCAACCCTTTGAATCGGGGCTGATAGGGGCAATACCAGCGAAGGAATTCCACAACCTCTTTAAAAAGATCCCAGATGATGAGATCACTTCAAGCCAGAAAGAGAACAAGTGGATATTCAAAGGACAGAAGAAACAGGCAACTTTTAATGCGAGCGAGGAGATTAAGATTCCTCCGAT
This sequence comes from Candidatus Borrarchaeota archaeon, assembly GCA_016840645.1. The sequence goes on from JAEORY010000001.1 coordinate 5,844, forward strand.
CACCGTCCCTGCTTTCAGATCAAAAGAATGGCATCCACTGCCAGACAATTTTAAAGAAGCAGCAAGGAATTGTATCTTCTCCGCAAGCCGTAACATGACAATGGTCGCCCTGACCGGAATCCTGTTTACAGATGGTTATGCTTATAGTTCTGACAACTTCCGTGCGACAAGGATGAAGCTTGATTCAAAGGTAAAAGAGAAGTTCTTGCTGCCAGCCTCTGCCGCCAAAAGCCTCATCAACTACAATCCTACAAAGTACTTTAGCGATACCAATTGGCTCCATTTTGTCAACAATGAAAAGACCTCCTTTAGTTGCAGGCTCTTAGATGAGGAATACCCGGAGGAGATATTCGGCGTATTTGATGCAAAAGGAAAGAAGCTATCCTTGCCTGCCGAATTAAAACAAGTGGCGGGGAGGTCGGCTGAGCTTGCAAGTGGTGAGTTCGAGTATGATAAGTCAATTCGCCTCTGTTTCAGCAAAGGCACTCTGAAGTGCATAGGTGAAGGAGAGATCGGGAACTACAGTGAGGAACTGGATATGAAGTATACAGGCAAGGAGATGGAGACATCCATCCAGCCTAACCTGTTGATTGAAATCATCGATAAGCTGCAAGATGCCACTATCACCGATAATACAATTATATTTAGAGGTGATACATTTGATCATTTAATTCTACTGGCGGGGGACGAGTGAAGATATACATCGCAGGCACTGCTGGGGGGGGTATTAAAGGAGAGAAAGCCGTTACTCCATATATAAGTAGTAGGCTTTTAAGCTTTTATAGTGATTGGGAAAGAAAGCAGACATTTAAACTGATTGTAAAGGAAAATGAAAAAATCGATCATAATAGACGAAGAAAACGGTAAATTCACTATCCGATACCTATACTACGGTGCTTATATGGTACAGGGTAATACAAGCACAAATACCTACGGAAGCAAGCACTATAAGCAACCAGAAATAAGCCAGATGTTTGAAAAGCTAAAACGGTTAGCTTCATTTAAGAAGGAGCAAAGCAGAAGGTAAGAAGATCGAAAGGGCTTATATTTTAAATGAAGATATATGTAGCCGGTTTCCTTGCAAATGCAAAAGATAATCTATCCAAGCATTTCTTATTCAATCAAAAGAAAACAAACCGGATGATGTCATATTACGATATAAAAGAAAACCGTTCCTACTCAAAAGATGAATTTAAGATATAGATAAGAAAAAATAATGAAGAATAAAGACTTCTGCCACCTTCATGTCCACAATGAATACAGCCTTCTTGACGGCTATGGAGATGCTAAGCAGTATATCTCAAGAGTAAAGGAGATGGAGACATCCATCCAGCCTAACCTGTTGATTGAAATCATCGATAAGCTGCAAGATGCCACTATCACCGATAATACAATTATATTTAGAGGTGATACATTTGATCATTTAATTCTACTGGCGGGGGACGAGCGATTTCATATCAGAATTTCTTAAAACAGAAAGTAATTATTGATACAGATTCGGGATTTAATCCTGGTAAGCTCAATCCTATGTTATATGATTTTCAAGAAGCTATAACAAGATGGGCTATTAGAAGAGGGAGGGCTGCTATTTTCGCTGATTGCGGTTTAGGGAAAACTCCTATGCAATTAGAATGGGCCAAGCAGATTTATCAAAAGACAAATAAAAATATTTTAATTTTGGCCCCACTTGCTGTATCAAAACAAACAAAACAAGAGGGGGATAAATTTGGTATTAAGGTAAATATATGCCGTTCGCAAGATGATGTAAAAAAAGGCATTAATATTACAAATTATGAAATATTACATAAGTTTAATACTGATATGTTTGGTGGAATAGTACTGGATGAATCCTCGATACTTAAATCATATACTGGTAAATATAGAAATCAGATTATTAAATCATTTTATAAAACACCTTATAAACTTGCTTGTACTGCTACCCCAGCCCCTAATGATTATATGGAACTTGGTAATCATTGTGAATTTCTCGGGATAATGACAAGATCTGAAATGTTATCCTGCTTTTTTATTAATGATGCTTCAGATACAGGAAAATGGCGGTTAAAAGGTCACTCTGAATCAAAGTTTTGGAATTGGTTATGTTCATGGGCAGTTATGATTAATCTCCCCAGTGATCTTAGTTTCGATAATAATGACTTCATACTACCAGAAATTAAAATACATCATCATAAAGTAAAATACGGAAAACCTAAAACTGGTTTATTTGCTATAAGTGCAAATACTCTTGAGGAAAGAAGAGAAGCAAGAAAAAATACAATAGGGAGTAGAGCGGAGGTAGCAAAAGATTTAATTAATAATGATAATTCATGGTTAATATGGTGTGGATTAAATGATGAAGGAAGTCTCCTAAAAAAGAAAATTCCTAATTCCGTTGAAATTAAAGGAGCAGATTCCTCCGAATTTAAAGAAAATACAATGATCGGTTTTTCAAATGGAAATCCAAAAATCTTAATTACAAAACCTAAAATTGCTGGTTTTGGGATGAACTGGCAACATTGTTCAAATATTATATTCATGGGGCTTTCTGACTCATATGAAAGTTATTATCAGGCTATTAGAAGGTGTTGGAGATTTGGTCAAAAAAAAGAGGTCAATGTCCATATCATCACATCAGATATAGAGGATAAAGTAGTTAAAAATATAAAAAGAAAAGAAAATGATGCTATCTCAATGAGGCAAGAAATGGTAAATAGTATGGCTGATATATCTAGTGAAAAAATAAAAGGTTCAAAGAGAAACACAACAAAATACAAAACTAAAAAAGCAGAAGGGAATGGATGGATTTTATATTTAGGCGATGCTGTTGATGAGATAGAAAAAATAGATAATAATTCTATTGGTTACTCTATATTCAGTCCTCCTTTTTCTTCTCTATTTACATATTCAAATACAGAAAGGGATATGGGCAATAGCCGTGATGATAAAGTATTTTTTGAACATTTTGACTACCTAATCAATAAACTATATCAAGTAATGATGCCAGGAAGATTAGTATCGATCCATTGCATGAATTTACCTACCCTTATTAGTAAGGATGGATTTGTTGGGATGAAAGATTTTAGAGGTGATATAATTCGCCATTTTCAAAAAGGAGAATTTATTTATCATTCTGAAGTTTGTATTTGGAAAGATCCACTTATTCAAGCAGTTAGAACAAAAATGATTACTCTTGCGCATAAACAAGTTGTTAAGGATTCATCTCGCTGTGGTCAAGGATTCGCTGATTATATAGTTACAATGAGAAAGCCTGGTGAAAATCCAATTCCAATTTCAAGAGAACCGGCAGGCTTTAAGGAGTATATTGGTGAAGCAAAAATCCCAAAAGTAAAACAAACAAATAATCCTAAAACTAACAAATATAGTCATGAGATATGGCAACGATATGCTTCACCTGTCTGGTTTGATATTAATCAAACTAATGTTCTTAATTTTAGATCAGCGAGAGGCGACAAAGATGAAAAACATATTTGCCCACTACAATTAGATGTAATCAATAGATGCCTTGAACTTTGGTCAACTGAAGAAGATACCATATTAACTCCTTTCGCTGGTATTGGTTCCGAGCTTTATTGTGCAGTTAAAATGAATAGAAAAGCAATCGGTTTTGAATTAAAAGAAGAATATTTTAATCAGGCAATAAAAAATCTAAATAGAATTGAAAAAGAAAAAAAAAGAAGAACAATATTATAAGAAAAAATAATGAAGAATAAAGACTTCTGCCACCTTCATGTCCACAATGAATACAGCCTTCTTGACGGCTATGGAGACGCTAAGCAGTATATCTCAAGAGTAAAGGAGATGGGATTCAGATATATTGCCTTAACTAATCATGGCAATATTGATGGTTGCTTAAAATGGCAAGATGAATGTGACAAACAAGGTATCCGCCCGGTGCTTGGCTCTGAACTCTATATCTGCCAGAATACCAAAGTAAAGAGCAAAGCGGTAGGGCATATCGTCATACTTGTGAAGAATGAACTCGGGTGGGTAGAGTTATGTAAGCTAATTACAAGGGCACATATTGAGGGGTATCATAAACGGCCGAGAGCAGACTATGAAATGATCCTTGGCTGTGATATGTCAGGATGGGTAGTAATGACTGCCTGTATAGGGTCTTTCCTTAACTTAGATGGAGGAGTGGAGTTAGCGAAAGAGATAAAAGATAGGACTGATTTATACTTTGAAATTATGCCACCAAATATGGCAAGCCAATTAAAATATCATGCGAAGTGGTCGGCGTTGGATTTTGTTGGTGAGTTGCCACTGGTAGCGACGGTTGATTGCCATTACCCCAATGCTGATGATGTTAATATACAAGATGTCCTCCTCGCCATTCAACGAAATAAAAAATGGAGTGACTCAGACCGTTGGTCATTTGACTTCCGAGAACTATATCTCCAGAGCGCAGCGGAGATCTATAATAGTTTTAGAGATAATGGGCAGTTTACGATAGAAGAAATCAAGTCTGCGATGGCTAATACGATTAAGATTGCCCGCAAATGCTGCCAATTCAGAATAAAAAAGAAGACCCCTCATCTCCCTATACCATTGAAGTACAAAAGCGACTATGACAAGCAACCAACCCAAGAATACGCTGACGCCTACATCAGCCAGACCCTTGATGATCTAATCAATGAGGGGCTTAGAGTAAGAGGATTTGACGATAATAAAACCTACATTGAAAGGGTTGATAGGGAGATTAAAACTATAGCATCGAAAGGATTTGAGCTATATTTCTTAGTTGTAAAGGATGTGGTTGATTGGTGTAAAGAAAACGATATAATGGTTGGTCCAGGCAGGGGGAGTGTTGGCGGTTGCTTGATAGCTTACTTATTAGGAATAACTGAAATTGATCCCATTAAATATAAGCTACCTTTCAGCCGTTTTATAAAAGAGGATCGAATTGATCTGCCTGATATCGATGTTGATTTCGAGAGGATGAAAAGACCAGAAGTTATTCAGTACCTCAGGGAGAAATACGGTAGGTATAATACAGCGAGTATATCAACCTTTGGCGTCCTACATGCAAGAGGTTGTATTAGAGAGATTGGCCGTGTGTTTGAGTTACCATATACTGACATTGATAAATTTGCAAAGTCAGTACCTTATATAGGCACAGATGAAGATACGATTCCAAACGCACTAAAGGATTCAAAGAGCGAGGCCTCACGCTTTCAATCTCTATACCCAAAAGAGACTGATGATATACTGAAGCTCTCCGGTCAGATAAAGAATAGAGGGCAACATGCAGCGGCAATAGTAGTATCAAATGATGATTTAAGAAATGGCGAAAGGTGTACTCTGCTTCTTAATAAAGATGGAGAGCCGATAATAAACTGGGATATGAATGATGCCGAATTTAACGGTCTACTAAAGATTGATATCCTTGGCCTAAGTACTTTATCAATTCTCAATTATGCAAGAGAATTGATAAATAAAAGTCAAGAAGATATTCCATCGTTTTGGTATCATCCAGAATCAGAATGTTATTTTGCAGATAGAGATGTTTTCTCTGAACGAGTATCTGAAGTTCAGCTTGATAATATTGATTTCAACTATGACAAAATCAATCTTGATGATAAAGATGTTTTCAATCTGATTAATAGTGGTAAGACCGCTGGCATATTCCAGATACAATCATGGGCAACTACAAATCTCTGCCAGGATATAGAAATTGAATCATTTGAGGATATATGTGCTGCGGTAGCTCTCGTCCGCCCTGGCGCCACTAAAAGCGGAATGACTGAGAAATATATCGAAAGAAAGCATGGCAAGGAATGGGCTAAGAAGCACCCAATCTATGAAGAGTTAACAAAAGATACCTATGGTATTCTTGCTTATCAAGAACAGGTGATGCAGGTAATCAGCCGCATCGCTGGGCTCTCTGAAACCCACGCCGATAATATCCGAAAGATAATAGCTAAGAAACATGATACTAATGCATTCAGTAAACATAAGAAAGATTTTATGGAGGGATGTAATAGAACAAAAAACTTCAATCGTGATGAGGCAGAGGAATTCTGGCGAGGGTTATTAGAATGGGGAGCCTATGGATTTAATAGAGCACATTCGGTTGCCTATGCGCTGATTGGTTACTGGACGGCATGGATTAAATACTATTACCCGAAACAGTTCTACTGTGCCTCTCTAACATATGGTGATGATGACGATGATTATCATAAAAGCAAACAAAGGCTGATCGATGAAATACTACAAAGTGGATGGAAGATATTGCCGCCTAAAGTCTGCTTATCTGATGCCCTAAAGTGGACCTTTAATGGGGATACTTTCTATACTCCATTTACTGAATTAAAAGGGGTGGCTGAGGCAAATGCCATTAAATGTGCAGACCGAAAGCAGAAGAAAGCCTGTCGAGGGCTATTTAATGTTAAGGTTGAGGTTCAGAATCAAACAAAACTCGATAAGACACTTAGCAGCATAAGGGCATGGGATGAAGAGGTGATCCCAGATGATATCGATGATTATTTGGAATTTAATATGCTTGATTCGGTTAAAGACACCTACACTAATCTTGTAAAGTTGCTTGGATATGATACGAACACTGGCTCCATAGAGGCTGCAAAGTCACTAACCATGAGACATAGGCTTAATTTCTTTCCTTATGAAATTATTAAAAGGAAACGATGGCATGTGAATGAAGTAGTAGAATGTGAGCTGTGTGATCTTGCTAACGAGTGCTTAAGCCCGATTGTTACATCAAAAGGAGTCTATAATGTCTTCATTAATGCCGAGGCGCCAGGAAGGGATGAGGATACAGAAAGAAAAAACCTTGTCGGCAGAGCAGGTCAATTACTATGGGATGAGATAGCAAGATATGGTTATACAAGAAGGCATTTTCATATCTCAAACACTAATCGCTGCTATCCAAAGAAAACAAAGACTCCAACAAAAGAACAAGTTGATACCTGCTTCCCTTGGACCATAAGGGAGCTGAAAGAAACAGAATGTAGACTGGTTCTTGGGATAGGGAATAATACATTGTTTGCTATAACAGGAAGAGATAAGGGTATTATGAAGCTAAGTGGGGAGACGGAATGGATCGAGGAACTTGGTTTATGGGTCTGTTGGTGCATTCATCCCTCCGCTGTCCTCAGGCAGCAATCAAACCGTGAGTATTTCGAGAAAGGTATAAAGAACTTTATTGAAAAGTTTGAATTATTGAGATGAAAGAAATAGAATCGCCATTCACCCTTGAAATTAAATATCAGAAGATATTGGATGAAAAAGATAAGACAATAATTCAGTTAAGATCAGAAATAGCTGAATATAGGAAAACGATAAAAGCTATAAAGGAGATCATCAGAGATGAAAAGACAAAGAGGGCTGATAAATAATAAAGAAGAGGTAAAAGAAGAAGAAGTAACTCAACAGATTGACAAACCAATTAAGAAACCTGAAATAAAATTACCTCTCCATACCAAGCTCCGTCCTGCTAACTTTGATGATTTTCTTGGCAACACCACAACCATTAATAGTATTAAGTCAAAGCTCGCACAAGGCACCCTCCATCACTCGATACTCCTGCAAGGCCCCAGCGGTTGTGGTAAGACGACGATAGCAAGAATACTGAAATCAGCATTGAATTGTTCTGATTTTGACTTTGTTGAAATCAATATGGGTAATATTGGTGGAGTAGCTACGGCGAGAGAGATAATCCGTAATGTTAAACTTCGTCCTATGAAAGGACCTTGCCGTATATATCTCCTCGACGAGTGCCAGCAGAGTACCAAGGACTTCCAGAACGCCTTACTAAAACCACTTGAAGACACCCCCTCCTACGCCTACTTTATCCTCTGTACGACTGACCCTCAAAAACTACTCCTTACAATCCGCAATCGTTGTGCAATATACGAGGTCAATAAACTAAGCGATTGTAATATGACCGAGCTTATTGAGATGACGATGAGTAGGGAAGGGAAAGAAATAAACGATGATGTAGTGACAGATATAATGATTGCAGCGGATGGTTGCCCAAGGCAAGCAATGGTTATACTGGATCAAATCATCGATCTTGATCCAAGACGGCAGCGGCGTGCGATAAAGAATTTTATAGGCCAGGAGGCAGCTACCATCGAACTTTGCCAAGCACTTTTAAAAGGCGCCAATTGGGCAAATGTACAACAGATCCTAAGGGATCTCAATGATGAACCAGAGAAAGTCCGCCGGGCCGTAATAGGCTATATGACGGCGGTGGCAGTTAATGAGCAGAGAGATATGAAGAAGATAGCAAGGGCGAAGACTGTATATAATAATTTTAAAGATGCTTTCTATGATACAGGCAAAGCAGGGTTGGTATTCTCCTGCTGGTCCGCTGTGAAAGAGAATGATATTCCATTTTAGTGACTTAATAAAAAATCTTTATATTTCCTTATAATATATAAAGGAAGGAGTAAATAAATGACTGAATTTAATTATGATGAAGATACCGCCATTGACCCTGATCAATTATTGGAAGAGTGGTTAGGATTACCGGCATCATTTTATGACTACTCAGCAGCTCTATCAGAGAAAGAAAAAGAGGTTAAGCAGTGCTGGGAGATGCTGAAAACAATTAGGTCTGAGCTTATACTAAAGGCTAAGACTGAAGAAGGTCTTAATAATCCTAAAGCAACCGCTGGGGAGGTGGAGGCCTACTACCGAACCCAACCAGAGTATATAAAAGCAAAGGATGACTTCATTAACATTGAATATGAAAGGGATATGATTCAGAACGCAGTCAATGCCTTTTATAGAAAAGAGAAGGCATTGGGGGCGATCACTAACCTACATAAAATGGAATGGTGGAGAGGGCCGAAAGAACCACTTGAACTCCCATCTGGTAAAAGAATTAAAAATCGTTTAAAGAAACCAAAATCTTCCGTCGAAGGCCGTAGGGAGATGAACAAAAGAAGAAGAAGGAGATAGTATGGACCCAAGAGAGAAAATGAAACAAAGAAGCCGTAGGGCAAGAGAAAATCGTGATAAACGATTTGGCGGCAAAGCAAAGTACAGCGTCCTTGATCTTGATGCTATGTGCAGGGATTTCGGTTGGGATGAAGTTCCCTGGTATCAAGTAACTGCTGGTGCCACAAAGAATGAAATTGATATCATCATGTTCATCATCACCCAGGAATGGTATGCGAAATTGAGAGCATACGATGGCACCCCAACTGGCCTTAATCCTGGCGATTGGGATTATAAATTTGAAATCCCTGTCCATCAGAGATGGGGAGGTAATAACTCAATCCCTCTTTTCTGCCGTAATGAGGGCATAGGAGGGAGGTGCCCAATCTGTGAAGATCGGCAGGCGGAATGGGATAAAGGCAAAGGTAAATCCGATAAAGCTGTGTTGCAAGCGCTTGGGGCAAGTTGGCGATGCTTTTATAACACCTATGATTATACCAATGAAAAGTATCGGCCTTGGGAAGTCGCCTACAAGAGCTTCGAGGAGATGATGCAGGAGGAGCTTGATATCATCGAAAAAGAAACAGGAGAAGACCTGATACCCTGGGATCTCTCAGATGGCAGGACAATCGAATTTAAAGGGAGAGTCAAACAGATTGGCGAAACTGAATATAATGAACCTCAGATTCCCGCCTTCTTACCCCGTGATCCATATGAGGAGGAAATCCTCAAGGATATGATTTCATTTGATAAGTATCTCAAAATTCCGTCATATGAAGAAGTTTGCAGAATCTACTACGGTGTTGACGATGAACCAATCGAGGTCAGTGAACAGAAAGAAGAAGAAAGTCAGCCTGCTGATACCGAAACCAGAACGAGAAGAAGACCGACAAGGGAACGATCATCAGAACCCGAAACTGATACCCGCCGCAGAGGCAGACGATCTGCTGATACTGGTACAAAGGTAGCGGCAGAAACAGATCAAGCTCCAGATGATAGCCGCTGTTCATTTGGTCATAACTTTGGCCATGACTGCAATAAGAAACCTGAATGTTCAGATGAATGCCCTGAGGATCAATTTGATGCCTGTATTGACGAGCAGGATAGGATCTTGAAAGGAGAAGCAGAACCTGAAGAAGAAACCAGAAGTCCAAGGGAACGGCAGCGAGCAAGAGGCGGCGACGAACAGCCAAAAACACGGGAGAGGAAAGCTGATCAAAAAAGTGATACAACCCGCCGCCGCCGTAAGAGATAAGCGATGCAGAATCCAAACCTAATACATACAAAGGAAGCAATGGAGATTGTCGAACAGCTATTTCGACCTATCACGCTCCCAACCATCATAAAATGGTGCCGTCAGTACCATATAGGGCTTAAGATTGGTGGGAGGTGGTATGTCGATAAAGAACTGCTAACGACACTCCTGACAAAAGGAAATCAGAAATGGCGCAACGTAGGCGACGTAGGACGACCGAGCAAGTCTCAATTGCCGATCAGTTCAAACAAACCTCAGAAAAAAGAATAATCGAACCGAGGAAGATTGACCCTGATAAGCTGATCCCCTCTGGATTGACATTGCTTAATTGTCATTGTTCTGGAACTCCCACAGGGGCTTATGGGTTGGGTAAAATCACCACTGTCCCTGGTGGGAGTAGTTCGGGAAAAACAATATTCTTGCTGACAACCTTTGCCGAATCCAATCTCCTTAGCCGTCTTGATGGCTATGACTTCATTTATGATGATGTTGAGGAGGCTCTTGAATTCGATCTCTCTTATCTATTTGGACCAGATACGGCAAGCAGAATAAAAGCCCCTAATTATGATGGCAACGAACCAGTTTATTCTGATACGATTCAAGACCTTGAATCAAATATATTAAGAAGGTGTAAGGATAAATCCTGCAAACCATTTTTATACGTCTGTGATAGCCTTGATGCACTAACATCAGAGGAAGAACTGGAAAGGGAATATAAGAATGCCCTAAAAAGAATTGTCTCAGATGAGCATCTTGAGGCGGTTAAACAGAGTTATCAAACGGAGAAGGCAAAAATAATTGGCCGCACCCTCCGTATGATTAAAAGAGAGCTGAAGAAAACAAACTCATCACTTATCTTGATTCAGCAGATAAGAGATAAGATAGGGGTAGCATACGGAAAGAAAACGACCACAAGTGGAGGTCGAGCGCCTTTCTTCTATAGCTCTCACCAGATATGGTTATCCAAGATTAAGCCAATTAAGAACAAGGATATAAAAATCGGTACACAGGTTCATGTAGAGATAACAAAGAATAAGCTAAATGGGAAAGAAAGAGAAATCGATTATGCCAATATTTATTATGATTACGGAATAGATGATATTGAAAGCTGCGTAAGGTTTCTCTGTGAGGAATGGTGGCCGAATGCAAAAGACGAAAAAGGAAAGATCAAAAAGGGTACTTGGTATGCGGTAGAGTTAGGCTGGGAAGGCAGTAGAGCTTCCCTTATTGATAAAATCGAAAGCGAAGATGCCATAAAAGAAGTCAGAGAATTGGTTGGAAAAGCATGGCATCAAAAAGAAGAATCTGTAAGGCTGAATAGAAAGAGAAGATTTTAAGTTAATACTAAGGTATTACTTAGATAGAGATCGTTTAATCTCAGCTAAATGAGAGCTGTTAAAATTAAAATTTAAAGGTTGTTAAAGGATGAAACGAACAAGAAAGGCAGGGTTATTTAATGGATCAAAAAAACAGGAATCACATCATCGTTATATCGGAATCGACCCGGGACAATCAGGAGCGATTGCTGTCATTGATGACCATCTTAATATTCATACTCTTAAAGATTGGTCAAATGATATCCTTATAGCAGAGGCGATGAGGAAGATTAATAGAGAAACAATTAGTAAAGGACTCATTATTAACGCTGCCCTCGAATATGCCCATGCGATGCCAAAGCAGGGAGTATCAAGCATGTTTAAATTTGGCACCAATTACGGCATTTGGATCGGGATGCTCGCTATCCTACAAATAAGCTTTACAGTCGTCACTCCTCAGAAGTGGCAAAAGGGTGTTATCAAAAAAGCAGAGACAAAGGAGCCTGCTATTGTAGCAGCCCAAAGATTATTTCCATCTGCCGAGCTCTACGGGCCAAAGGGTGGCAAAAAGGATGGCAGAGCTGATGCTTTATTAATAGCTTATTGGTGCAAGAGGAATTTTTCAAATGAGTAATGAAGACAATAAACAAGATCGAGTATTCAGACCATCCCATTATGCACAATGGAAGATAGAACCATTCACTTTTCTTATGCTTAATGAAGTCCCATTCGCAGAGGGTTGTATTTTAAAGTACATCATGCGTTGGAGAAAAAAGAATGGAATAGAAGATCTTCAGAAAGCAAAGCGCATCATCGATATGATGATTGAGATGGAAGAAAATAGAGATGATTATATCGCGAAGAAAACCTGCCTGTAACGAATATTTGGAGCTATTTAATTGAAAATATATCTTGCAATACCCTATACAGGACAAGAATCGGAATCATTTGAATATGTAAATAAAATTGCTTGTAAGCTTATGAATCAAGGCTATATCGTTTTCAGCCCGATTTCTCATACTCATCCAATAGCATGTTGTGGCAACTTACCAAAAGATTGGGAATTTTGGAAAAAACAAGATGAATGCTTTATTGAATGGTGTGATCAATTATGGGTATGTGATTTTGGTGATTGGCAAACATCAAAAGGCGTTCGTGCTGAGATTGAGATAGCAAAAAGTCTAAAAAAGCCAGTAATTCATATTAAATCGATCAAGAAAAAATTTAAGATCTATGAAAAAAAGTAAATGCAATAACTTTTCTAAATGTGGTAATTATCAGTCATATACAGCATTAGGTCTATGCCCTAAATGTTATCGAGATAAAAAAGGATATGCTACAAAAGCATATCAGATAGCAAGAAGAATCAATAAAGAAGCAAGAATAAGAAAGGCAATGGAGAAAGAAAATATGAGTGAAGAAGAAATTGTAATGCCTTGGGGACAGCATAAGGGGCGGCGTTTGCATACTCTCTCCAGCCATTATCTAAAGTGGTTGGCTGAGAATTGTGAATGGGATGATAAAATAATGCTTGCTGCTGATGAAGAGTATCAGTGGAGAGAACGTAATAATGAACATAAGGATGATTAATAGATGATTTAAAGTATATATGCTTAGGAACTATACTATGAAAGTTATAATGACTAAAAAGATAAAAATAGAACTCGACGAGTGGGAAGCACTGTGGTTGAAGGACATGACGAGGTCACCCCCTCATTGCGATAAATGTGGAAAAGAGTCTACAGATGATAAATGCGTACGGGAAAGTTTATACCAAGCCCTAGAGGATGCAGGTGTGTAGAGATGGAAGGAAACAAAGATGAGAAAGAGATGTACAAAAGAGAATCCAAGCGATCACGAGCCTTGGAAATGGTATCATCCGGATGCGGTTTTTACTGGAAATTGTTTTGATGGTTATTACGTTTGGGAGGATAGTTGGGAAGAGTTTGAATGTCCACACTGTAAGGAGATTTTTAAAGAAACCATATCGAAATAATAAGTAAATGCCGTGCAGGTTCAAATCCTGCCCTGTGCCGCTTAAAAATTGGAGGAAAAAATGGACTGTCCAGTAAATAAAAAACCAGTACCGATAAATGTAGTTGACTATGAAGATTTATTCATTGGATTGGAAGGATTGGAAGAAACAAATATTGAAAAATTTGTTTCTTCTTGTTGCAGGTGTGCTTTATCAATAGAACCATTAAGTAAGGTTTGTTGTGGATGTTGCGGTAAACCAATGAATGGAAACGGTACCCCAATACTATGGCAGCATAAACCAGATCAGATCCACTGTTTAAAATATTGACGCCACATGAAATGATGCAAAAAATAGAATAGGAGGTTTGGTATGGGATGGTGTTCAGGGACACAGTTATTCGATTCGTTTTGTGAGATAATGTTCGATCCTAAAAATACAGATTTCAATTCAATTTTAAAGGAATTCATTAACGCACTTGAGGATATGGACTGGGATTGCCACCAAGACAGCACTTATTGGGATAAGCCAGTAGTCCAACAAGCGATGAGGGAATTGCATCCTGATTGGTTTGAAGATTAACAGGCCCTTCACATAAAAAAGATATGCTTACCCAACTAAGGAAGAAGCTATGCTTGGGTTTATAGCTCGAAAGCGAAGACAAGTAACTATACTCAAAAGAAAGTTAGATCAAGCTAAAGAAGCATTAAATATGGCTAATTCTAGTATTTCTATTCCTATGGAAAATGAAGAAAAATGATTAACTCTATCCAAGCAGGAAACTTTCAATCGCATAAGGATCTCTTCTTAAAACTCCACCCAGGGGTTAATGCTATAATAGGACCATCTGACTCAGGTAAGACTGCCATCTTCCGCCTTCTTAATTGGATAATCAATAATAAGCCTGCAGGGGATGAGTTCCGTAGCTGGTGGGGAGGAGGCACCAGTGGATATATTGACTTAGAAGAGGGTTTTCTTATTGGGAGGATTAAGACTGATTCAGATAACCTTTATACCGTAACAAAAGCAGATGGTAGTGAGGATGAATATAGAGCATTTGGCCAGGCGGTACCAGAAGATATTCAGAAAATATTAAATATATCTGATATCAATTTTAGATTCCAGCATGACTCTCCTTTTCTACTTGGGCAATCGGCAGGCACCAATGCTCGCTACTTTAATAATCTTGTCAATCTAGATCTAATTGATAAAGCCCTTTACAATATTAATCATCGACTGAAGGATGAGAAAAACAGATTACAAAATAAAGAAGATAGTAAGCTTGAACTTGAAAAGAAGCTGAAGGAATATGAGTGGCTGGATGATGCAGACACTAAACTTAAAGAAACAGAAGAACTTGATAGAAGATTACAGTATGCAAAGAAAGAATACAGAGAGCTTGATGAGCTTTCATCTAATTTTAAAGCAATAAAAAAACGACTGAAAGACATCAATGAAGTACTGAAGTTTAAAGAAAAAATAGATGAATTGCTTATAATAGATAAAAAGATTGATCAGTTATGCGAGGAAGAAAGCAGATTAAAGGGATTAAAAGAAGAGCTGATCAAGGTGAAGTCGAAAATAAAAAGATGCAATAAGATAATCGCATATGAAAATAAAGTCATGGACCTTTTAGCAATAGAGCAAGAAATAAGAATTCAAGAAAATAAAAGAGACAGGTTGAGTAAAGTGTTTAAGGAGTATTCGGAATTGAAGTATAAGCTGGAAATGGTTTCAAATAAACTTAATAAGACAGAGGATGAATTTAACCGTCTGATGCCAAATGTATGCCCTTTATGTGGGCAAGAGGTAAGAGATGAATAAAAAATGCCTAATACTATCTATAATCGGTGCGCCATTTGTTATTATAGCATTAGCGCTATTTGGTTTATTTATTGGCTATTTAATCATTCTGGTCGGTCAATATAGTGGAACGCTCCTCGGAATTCTTATTGGCATATTTATATTGTTTTCTTTAATTGTTATCGCATCAAACCTATACGAGCATTGTGTAAAGTATCATAATGAGAAGAAGAAGAAATAAAAAAATAAATCAAGTTGATGCTATCTTAACATCAGATTGGCATCTAAGGCCCGATACCCCTACCTCTCGCACAGACGACTATCAGAAAGCAATGTGGAAAAAGGTAGAATTTATTATTGCTCTATCAAGGAAACATCAATGCCCTATTCTCCATGCTGGCGATATGTTCCACAAACCGAATCAGCCATCGTGGTTGATTGAAGAATTCATGCGGCTGATTAATAAATCAATTGATAAATTTAATCTTAAAAATTATACCCAAATCGACTTACTGCTTGCTGGGCAAGGAATTATATGTGTTGCAGGGCAGCATGACCTTCCTGCTCATAATTTAAACAATTGGCATAAGTCAGCCCTTGGTGCAATGACAAGAGCAAGTTATACAATCCCGCTTGGAGCTACAATATATAATCACTGGTCTTCGAATGTTTTCAATGCAAAAGGTTTTTCGTTTGGCCAGGAGTTAGAGCATAATCCTGATGAAGATTTTGATGTCGCCATTATCCATAAAATGGTTATTGAAGATAAACCAGAATGGCCAGGGCAAGTAGCCGATAGTGCTATATCTATCCTAAAGAAATACCCACTATTTAAATTGATTATAACAGGAGATAACCACCGCCCATTTACAGCGGAATATAAAGGGCAGCTTTTGGTTAACCCAGGAAGTATGATGCGCATGACTGCTGCTCAGATCGTTCATAAGCCAAGGGTTTATCTTTGGAATGCAAAAGAGAATTCAGTAGAAGTGGTCTATTTGCCAATTGAAAAAGATGTTCTCAATAGATCCCATATAGATAAAAGGCAAGAGATAGATGAAAGGATCGCTGAATATACTGAAAGATTAAAAATAAAATTTAAAGCTGGGATTAACTTTAAAGAAAATCTTGAAAGCCACTTTCAGAATACAAGAACAAGAAGGCAAGTAAAAGAAAGGGTATGGGAGGCGTGTGATAATTAAAAATGATATATCAATTCATAATTAGATTCTCTTTAGCAGTCATTGTCCTATATTTTCTCCTATCACTTATGCTGCTATGGATCAAGTTTCATGTTTGGTTGTGGGAGCCGGTATTACAAAACATTAGTAATATTATATCAAATCTATGAATAAGAAAACCTCGCACTATTTAAAAACAAAATCTGGACTAGTCAATCCAGTGGTAAGTGTCTAAACAATAGATCAGGGATGTGAAAAAAATAGTGCGAGGTCATTCAAAAAAGGAAGATGAAATGTCTGAAAGCAAGCAAGCAAAAAATTTACTGAGGAAGAAAGAAATCATAGAAGAAAACAAGTCACTTAAAAGCCGACTGGAAGGGCAACTGGATCAGCTTGAAAGCAGGCTGTTAAGCGATTTTGGTTGTAAGGATGAGAAAGAGATTGATAAAAGACTTGATCAGATCGGCATATCCATTGATGATATGGATGAAGAGCTAACAAAACAAATAGAACAGCTCGAAAAAGAATTCGACTGGGAGTAACCCATGCCACAACTAAAAGAATTCAGGGCGATACTATCTGAGGAGAAAGGGCAAAGAAAACAGATACAGTCTGATCTTGATCAGACCAAGATCGATATAGAACTGCTAAAAGAAGATATCAGATTCACACAGATCGCGAGAGCTATCATTCAGAAGGTTGCCAGCGAGACCCAGAAGCAACTCGAATATCACATCAGCGAGCTGGTATCACTGGCAATGTCTGGCATCTTCCCTAACCCTTATGAATTCGAGGTTGAATTTAGGGAACATAGAGGGCGGACAGAATGCCAAATGAACTTCAAAAGAAACGGTCAGAAAGTAGATCCTCTTATGGGTGGTGGAGGTGGTCCGCTTGATGTTGCCAGTTTTGCTCTCATCCCAACTGTATGGAGCCTGAAGCCTACCAGGAATTTCCTTGCCCTGGATGAACCTTTTAAATATCTTAGCCGCGACCTACAACCAAAAGCATCAGAGATGCTGAAAGAGATATCAAAAAGGCTTGGTTTACAGGTGCTGATGGTTACCCATTCGCCCGATCTGATAGAAGGTGCAGACAAAATATTTAAGACATCAATTAAAGATGGAATAACGGAGGTTTCAGAGGATGTATAACGGAAAAGAAATAACCACTATCATTCAAGCAAGACTTGGATCAACAAGACTGCCGAATAAAGTTCTACTACCTCTGGCTAATAGGTCGGTTATAGAATGGGTATTTCATCGTTCATGTTATTCAAGGTATACTGATAGAACCATCGTTGCCATTCCTGATAATGAAGAAAACAGCCACCTCGCTGATTTTCTATACAATAAAAATATGAATTTCATCACTTGGAAAGGCGATGAGGATGATGTTATGTCAAGGGTCATCGCTGCTGCAAGCATCACCAAAACTGACATCATCGTTGACATAACTGCTGATTGCCCGATGGTCGACCCGTGGCATATTGATTATATGATAAAGCTAAAAGAAGATAATCACATTGAATATATATCTAACTGTGTGATGAGAACATGGCCTGATGGATTAGATATACAAATATATGATTTGAATACTCTACGAAGTGTTAAGAAGATATTCAAGCCAAAGAATCATGTTGGTTGGAATATAGCACAACATCCAACATTCTTCAGTGTATTCAACCTATCGGCTCCCGATGAATACTACTGGCCTGAATTAGGACTCACCCTCGATACCGAGGATGATTATACCTTGCTATCACATATTTTCAAGATATTTAAAAAAGATATATATTTCAGAGTTGAAGATATTATTCGATATATCAAAAAAAATCTCCCACTTGCTGACATAAACAAACATATCATAAGAAAGAAACCAGAAGAAGGATAAACCAAAATGCCAAAAGATAGATATTCAGCAGTGATTATAGGAGCAGGATCTATTGGGGCTTTAAAGCCTGACAAATATGACAGCCCTAATACCGAAAATATCCTTACCCATGCTCATGCTATCTATAATAATCCAGAAACTGAACTGATAGCTATTGTTGATAACGATATTGATAAAGCGAATAAGGCAGCAGATAAATGGAGTTGTAAACCTCTATATGATCTACAAGATGCGCCTTTTCTTTATGGATCAGATATATATGTTGTAGCTACTCCAACCCATACTCATAAAAGAATTCTTGAAAGTGTTCTTACACTCAAACCAAAGATAGTAATCGCTGAAAAGCCATTTACGAGAGGGTTTATTGAAGCAAAGATGGTATCGGATTTATATGAGAAAAATAATATTCCATTAGTGGTGAATTATTCAAGGCGATTTACTTTTGAATATGGACAAATTAAAGAAATGATTGACAGTGAAAAATGGGGCAAAGTATTGAATTGCAACTTTTACTATAACCGAGGATTAAAACATGAAGGATGCCATGCTATCGACCTCTTTAATTATTTCTTTGGAGAGTTGATTGATGGAAACATAATACTTGATAATTCAATATGTGACTACTCACAATTTGATCCAACATATGCAGCATTCTTCACATATCAAAAATGCCCCTATATATTTATGTTTCCAGTCGATGGTAGGAAGATATCAATATTTGAGATGAATATCATGTTTGAAAAAGCCAGGGTTAGCTTCGTCGATCATGGTACAAAATTAAATATATATGAGCTAACAACTGAAGAGATATATGATAATACCAAGGTGCTTTCAAGCACTCCAACAAAAACAATCAACACACAACTTACCAAATCACTTTCATGTCTTATTGATAACACTGTTAATTATCTTGATGGAAATATGGACTTCTTATTATGCACAGATAAAGATGCAATAGAAGTCCATGAAGTCTATTACGCAATAGGTCTTTAAATAAGGAGATTAAGAAATGCCAAAACTTGCAATAAAAGGTGGTCTTAAAGTTAGAAATAACCCTTTCCCGAATATGTCAACAATAGGCCAAAGTGAGTTGAATGCAGCGAGAAGGGTTATATTGACAGGAAATTTATCAGGTTTCAGAGGCAATTCAGGCCCAGGGTTTCAAGGTGGTCCCGAAGTAAGAGCACTTGAAAAGGAATGGGAAAAGAAATTTGGAGTTAAACATGCTATCGCCGTCAACTCCTGTACATCGGGGTTGCATATTGCTTGCATAGCCATTGATTTAAAACCAGGTGATGAAGTAATTGTGACTCCATGGTCGATGTCATGTAGTGCGACAGCGCCTATGATATGTGGGGCTATTCCAATCTTCGCTGACATTGAAGAGGATTATTATTGCCTTGATCCTCAATCGATAAGGGATAGAATAAGTGCAAGAACCAAAGCAATTATAGTAGTTGACTTATTTGGGCAGCCACATGATTATTCAGAAATACGAAAAATAGCCGACGAATATAGTCTATCTATAATTGAGGATGCTGCACAAGCCATCGGATCATACTACGGTAAAAGAAGTACAGGAACGCTTGGAGATATCGGCGTTTATTCCTTCACTCAAGGGAAGCATATTACCTGCGGTGAAGGTGGTATGATCGTAACAAATGATGATAAATTAGCGATGTCTTGTATGTTGCTAAGAAATCATGCCGAGGCGGTTGAAAATGATTTGATTGGTTCAAAACCAAATTATAAAAAATATACTCTCCCTACATTTGATCACAATCTATTTGGATTCAACATGAGAATGACAGAGATACAGGCCGCCATACTGAGAGAGCAACTCAAGTATTTAGATGGCGTTGTAGAAAAGCATCAGAAATCAGAACAATTCATAAGTGATAATCTAAGCCATCTAGATTATATTATCAAGTTTCCTAAAGTCAGACCTTACTCAACACATTCTTATTATGTTCAAGCTTTAAAATGGAGAACTGAAAATAAACATACTGAAGGAATACACCGCGATCAATATATTGAAGCAGTCAGGGCGGAGTTATCGCATGAAGAAGGTAGAGCTATTGAAGGCGTCCCGATCAGCTACGGATACATAAAACCTCTTTACTTATTTCCTATATTCCAAAACTACCAAGATAAGTTAGACATCTATAAAAATGAGTATGAAAAAATCAGAAGGAGGCGTATAAAGGAGAATTATACACAAGGCAGTTGCCCTGTAGCTGAAAGATTATGGAAGAATGAAATAATTATAAACAGGCTGGTTGGAATGAATCTAATGGTTAGTGATCTTAAGGATGTCGTTAATGCATTCATTAAGGTTTGGGAGAATAGGGATGAATTAAGGTAAGGAATATGAAAACAAAAAATATAGATAAAATCATTCTTGTAGTTATCGGGTTTAATATAGCCGTTAATATACATCAAGGAAATTGGCAGGCGGCGCTTGGATGGTTTATCGCCTCTCTTACTATTATTAGATTGCTTTTCTTTTATAAAGAGAAATAAAAAATTAATAAGGATCAGTAAAATGATACCATTTATAGCAGATATTGGAAGCAACCATAATCAAAGTCTCACAAGGGCTAAAAATCTTATTTTAGCTGCAAAAGAGAGTGGTTGTTGGGGAGTTAAGTTTCAGCTTTTTAAAGCCGAACAGCTATGGAGAGATAAGACAGTAGCAGGAAGGATGAAGCATTGGGAATTGCCAGAAGAGTTCATTCCTGAGCTTTCAAGTTTTTGTAAAGCGCTTGATATAGCCTTCGGCTGCACACCTTTCTACTTAAAAGCTGTCGATATACTCAAAGATCATGTTGACTTTTTAAAGGTTGGTTCATACGAATTACTCTGGCTTGATTTAATCAGGAAGTGTGCAAAAACTGATAAGAAGCTTATCCTATCGACTGGCATGGGATCATTTGTTGAGATACTTAATGCAATGTCAGCCGCCATTGTGCATTGTAAATCAGGATGTAATGATGATGATAACGTCTTAGGTTCTATATCAGTCCTGCATTGTAATTCGACCTATCCTGCCAACCTTGAAGATTGCAATATGGCACAGATAGAAGTGCTTAGAAATCAATTTCGGAGATCAGTTGGATGGAGTGATCATACCACTGAGCCAGGGGTAATTTATTCTGCCATTTCATATGGTGCCTCAATAATTGAATTTCATTTGGATTTAGAAGATAAGCAAGGGGTCGAATCTAGAAGCGGCCATTGCTGGAAACCAAGTAAAATTGAATGTGTTATAAATAATATAAGCAACTGGTTGAAGACTGAATATTTCAGTAAAACCAGTTTAACACAAAAAATAGAGGAGCTAAGAAAGTCAAGAACTGACCCAACTGATGGAATGAGGCCATTGAAGAATGTCAAATCTACATAATGCCGAAATATTAATAACAGGCGGGACAGGTAGCCTTGGGCTAACCCTTGTAAAAACCCTTGTAAAATATCATTCAGAAATAAAAGGGATACGAGTCTTTTCAAGAGACGAACTGAAGCAATGGCTGATGAAGCAGGAGATCAACGTATGGTGTATCAAAAATAAGCTCTATGTGCCGATCTCTTATTTGGTGGGTGATGTAAGAGATATCAAAAGGCTTAAGATTGCGATGAGAGGGGTCACCCATGTCATCCATGCTGCTGCCATGAAGCAAGTCCCTGCCTGTGAAGAAAACCCTCTTGAAGCGATTAAGACAAATATAGGCGGTGCAGAGAACATATTAGAAGCCGCTCTTTCATGTGACTCAATCGAGAAGGTTTTAGGCATAAGTACTGATAAGGCAATATACCCTATAAATCTCTACGGGGTTACGAAAGCCGCGATGGAAAAGTTATTCATCCAAGGCAACGTTTACAGTAAAGGACATGAGAGAAAACCAAGATTCAGTTGCTGCCGATATGGGAACGTTATAGGAAGCAGAGGAAGTGTGATTCCTTTATTTAAAAGTCAATATGATAGAAATCAAGAGATAACCGTTACCGATTTGAAAATGACAAGGTTTTGGATTACCCGGCCAGCCGCTGCTCGCTTTGTAATAAATAGATTGATGTATATGGAGGGTGGTGAGATATTCGTCCCTAAAATGCCAAGTTGTAGGGTTGTCGATCTTGCCAGAATGCTTATCCCTGATGTCCCTATAAAATATGTAGGGATAAGGAAAGGAGAGAAGATTCATGAATGGCTGATAACAACTGAGGAGAGCAGCGATTTATTAGAGTTAGGTAAAAGCTATGTAATCTCTTCAAGATATCAAAACAAGCATAAGAAGTTCGCTTATAACAGCCTTAGTAATGAACGGATTTTGAAAAAAGATGAATTCCATAAAATGTTAATAGAAGAAGTATAGGAGAAAAAAATGAAAGTATTTATGTTGATTTTAGCAAGTTTAATTTTTGTATCAGTATCCAATGCAGGTGAAATATGGGATGCATTTATATCTCAGAAACCCGCACCAATGCGTCACTGCTATGGTTGTCAAGAAGATAGACGGGTGCAACAGGTCGAATCACAGTTTCAAAACAAAAATAATCGATTTGATTCTGGTGAGACTGATTCCGATGGATATGAAGGAAGTGATCCAATAGACCCCGAAGGAACTGAACCAAGGTTTTAATAAATGAATAAAATATATGAAACAGATGATCTCATATTCGTTCCTTTCTTCAATATCAATCTAAAAAATAGCAATTACTATGCTTGGATGCATGATCAGGAAGTCACCAGATATAACTCACATGGCCTCTTCCCTTATACAAAGAAAGAGGAGGATGAATGGCGTCAGGCGATTATAGATAATAAAATCATCGCCTGGGCAATAGTGAAGAAAATAGGCCCAAAAGAATTAGCCGGGCATCCTGTTAAGAGGACAGAGATGATCCATATAGGTAATGTCAGTCTTCAGAGTTTCAACTGGATTAATCGAAGTGCTGAAATCGCCATCGTAATTGGCGAGAAGCAATACTGGGGTAAGGGATATGCGACTAAAGCATTCGATATAATGATAAGTCATGGATTCATGAAATTGAATC
This sequence comes from Candidatus Borrarchaeota archaeon, assembly GCA_016840645.1. Next base: position 29,247 of record JAEORY010000001.1, read on the forward strand.
TTCACAGGATATGGTCTGGAACGGCTTCTATTAATAACGGGATGATTAGGGTATTTGAAAAAGTAGGAATGCAATACGAAGGAACCTTTAGGGATGGAACTTTTCTTAATGGCCGTTATGTTGATGTTGTCTGCTATGCAGCGATTCAGGTGTAGGTGGCTGGTTTCCTACCTCCTTTCCCAGCCGCCTCAAGGAGGGAGAGGGCGGTTGCTCTGGGGTAGGAGTAACGCCATCTCTCTTCCTAATATTAAATGAGGAATAAAGGGAAATGAGCTATTTAAAAGATTACTCCTGGCATCACCATCATTTTTGGGTGCTAAAATCGCATTACAAGCATAGCACCGTGGCTGACATCGGCACACCCTTGGATATCCATCAGACATATTATCATGTAGAAAAATGTACTATATGTTCTGCTGAAAGAATAGTTCCAATTGTACGATATTTCCGAAATGAAATTGTGTAAGAAAGAAATATAAAATGCAAACGGGTTGTTACGTCCTTCATTTATACTGCGATAAAAGAGAAAATAGAAGATGCAAAGGTGATGAATTCCCTTACGTATATACAGCAGAATATGGGTCTACTTGCCGGGAGCAAGCTAGAAAAGATGGATGGAAGTTAGGCAAAAAAGACATATGTCCGATATGTAATAATAAGTTGTGGTTTCGCAATTAGTATACGATCCTACAACCATCTTTAAACCGTAAACACCAGAAGTAGCTCCACGATAGTATAAGGAAAGAATTAAAAAAATGTTTGATTATCATCTAATGGATCGTGTTTTAAGAAGAAAAAGTAATTTTGTCTGTGAATTTAACAAAGTTGCCAGAGAAGCCTACCAGATAAATAAAGAAAACGGCTGGTGGGATTGGGAAAGAAATGATGGCGAGCTCATTGCCCTTATGCATTCGGAGTTATCTGAGGCTTTAGAAGGTCTAAGGAAAAAATTACCATCAGATAAGATAGATGGCTTTTTGGCAGTAGAGGAAGAGCTGGCCGATACTATCATCCGTATTATGGATATGGCTATGGCAAGAGGATATAGCATCGCTGGCGCTATAGAGGCAAAACTCGAATATAATAAGACAAGAGGATATAAACATGGAGGGAAGGAGTTCTGATGGATTCACGTAAGTTAATAGAACTATTTGATGATAAGCATCGCGAGAGAATTGATGATTACAGAAGAGGTTTATTAAACCATTCAAAAAAACCTGTTTCAGATAAAATCCATGTAGCCGTCCTTGCCTTAATCGAAGTCATCGCCCCATATCTGAAAGAAGATGCTGAAATTGAAAAAATAATGAAACAATTGATCAATAGGGGGTATTAATTAATATGGAATTAGAAACATTAAAATATGGGATTGAAGAGCTAGAAAAACTCATCAGCGGATTACAGCCCGTCGGTAAACATATCTGGGATGTAATGGTAAGACAAGCGATAATAAATTCTATATTAAGTTGGGCATTCTTATTAGCGTTTTCAATAGTAATATATAAATTAATCACTTTTCTAAACAAACATTGGGAACCAACTGAAGGGTATAGTATAACCGAAAATGATCATGAGGCATTTTGGATATCCTTATTGTTTATTGTTTCTATATTTGTAATTGTCGCATTAGTCAACTTCTTAATTCATGGCTTTGATATACTAAACCCTGAATATAGAGCTATCATGGGATTAATAGGCAGAAATGAATAAATCATCAAACCAAAATCAAATATTAAACGAGATAGAAGCCATCCGTTCCTCGAATAATTCTAACTGGATGAGGATTATAAGAATCGCTCTCAAGCATGATAAAGAAGAAACTATAAAACTTCTTAAGAACATAGTTGAAATGGACGGAAGAATAAAGTCAGAAATGGAGAAACTAATTAATGAATAGGAAAAGGCTTAGTGTAAATCTAAAATCAATTATGGATATAAACCCATCCTTGTATAGCTGGATAGATAAGCAGGAAGAGGTTGATTGGGTTAGAGAAATCAAAAGTGATGATGGCCTCCCAAATCTTCTTATTTCAATTGGAAACAAGACAATCGCTGCATATAAAATGAGGGGTGCGAAGATAGAGGCTTTTCGTGCGGCGAAGAAAATGAAACTTTATAAGGAGAATGTCAGCATATTAATAGGTTTCGGCCTTGGGTATATGGCAAGGGCGATGCTTGATAAAATGGAGAAAGGGCATCATGTCATAGTCATTGAACCAGTCGGTCATGTGCTGAGACTTGGGCTATCTAATTTTGACTTCTCAAAAGAGATAAGAAATTTTGAATTAATCATCGTCGAACCAAACCCAAAAGAAATAGCAGCCGCCTTTGGTATACTTGATAATAGTTACATCGTTAATGATTGGTTGGTAACAATCAATAAGTATACCAAGCTGAGGCCAGATGAATATGGCGAATCAATGAAGTTAGTTCTCGATATCCTGAATCAGATCATGTGTTCCATTGGTACGATAGCTGGAGGGGCAGGAGCGAAGATAGCTGATAATGATATTGCTTGTCTTCCTTATGTTATCCGTCATAGAGGAGTAGCTGAACTGAAAGATATATTCAAGGATAAACCAGCAATACTTGTCAGCACCGGGCCAAGCCTTGCTAAAAATATTCATCAATTAATCGATATCAGCAAAGAAAATAAAGCCGTAATAATTGCAGTTGGACAAGCCCTCAGAATTCTACTCGCCTACGATATTAAACCTGACTTCATCTGCACGGTTGATTTTGGTGAGGTCAACATGGGGCATTTTACAGGTCTTATGAATTCAGATGTCCCACTCGTTACAATCAATAGAGCCTATGCTCCTTTACTGAAATCATGGCAAGGGCCAAAGTTCATCGTCTCTACTCCGGTGCCAGGGTTTGAGAAAACCGCCGCTGGCATACTAACTAATAAAGGCAGTCTTGAGGCAGGTGGTAGTGTTGCACATCTCTGCTTTACATTTGCACAATCACTTGGTTGTGATCCAATAACGTTAATTGGTCAGGATTTGGCTCTATCAAATACATCTCATATTCCCTTGGCTGATGCCTCCGGCAAAATTCAAATATCGGAGAACGGACAGATAGGTTGGAAGGTAAGCGATCATCGCTGCCATCTTCACAATGAAAAAGATGAAGTTTATGGTATGGGGCCAGTCCATCAAGTCCCAGGTTACTATGGTAAGCCTGTGATAACAAACCTGGGGCTCGCTTCATTTATAACGAGCTTTGAAGCGATGGCAAGCAAGTGCGAGGCAAAAGTAATCAATGCAACCGAGGGCGGAGCAGATATCCGCAATACTGAAAAGATGATGCTCAAAGAAGTCATAAATCAATACTGCAAAGAAAAGATCGACAAAACAGAATTAGAAAAGTTGAAAACTCTTGCTGATGATGGTGATGATCTTATTGAAAAAGTCATCCCCTTACTTGAAAAGGATATTGATAATCTCAATGAGGTGATAAGTCAAGGTAGAAAAGGGCTGGCAAGCGCAAGAGGATTAGCGACACTTATGAGTCGTAATAATTATAAAGCTCTTCTTAACAAAAAAAATAAGGTATTCCTAAACAAACTATTAAAAGAAAGTAAGAGTGAGTCAGAAGTCGATAGAATAAATATGAATATAATATTCTTTGAGAAATTAGTTAATCAGTTAAGAAAATCAAAATTAAAGAATATAGTCCTTCTAACTCAGAAAAATTTCGTGCATTCAGAAAATACGAGGATAGCAGCGACAAAGAATCCTCTTGTCAACGTCGCCATATATGGAGCGAGTAGAAGAATATGGCAAAGGAAGCTTAAGGTTAATGAAAAGTTCGAGCACTTTTTAACCAATAGAAAAGATGCAATGACAAGGCTTGAAAGGAATAAATTAATCTTAAATGCCGCCGTCAGTGCTGCAAAAGAACTAAAGCCTACATATAAGAAAACCCTAAAGCTGCTTAAGAAATATAATAAGAAAAAAGATGATAGTTTGCTGGTTGATAGAACACCCGAACTAATGGACCTCAGTGATGCAGATAGTTATTTTGATGCTGATAACTGGGCACATCCATTGGTTGACGCGAAGAGATGTATTGATAAAATGCTGTTACTATCCAATGCCAAGCCATCAATATGTAACAAACCATTTGATGAAGTGAAGGCAATCTATAAAAAAGCTCTCACTATGAGAGAAGAAGCGATAGAGAAAGCAAAAAAAGAAGAGTATGATAATTGGGAAGAAAGAAAGAAAATTCTTGAATATAATCGCCTGATAAAAGAAAGTAGAGAAGCTGGTAAGAATGATCAAGACTTTAGCAAAGCAGTTGAGATCCTTGAGGAGGCGAAAGAATTATTTCCAGATAATCCTGAAGCTAAGTGGGGCTTAGCCACTGCCCTACATCATTCGGGTCGATTTGATGAATCATTATCTATGTATCGAGAACTGATAAAGGAATCGCCTGATAATAACAGATACAAATTTGAGATGGGCCAGGTGCTACTTAAGACGGGGCAAACAAAGGAGGGATTAGATACATTGAAAGAGGCGATGGAATCAACCAGCGAATTCGATGGTGCCCTGGCAAATATTGGACAGATATATGAACACGCTGGAATGAATAAAGATGCCCTTAGAGCTTATAATCTTTACCTGAAAAAGTTCCCAGCGGACTATGAAGTCTTGAATATGAAAGCAGTATGCCTTTCGAAGTTGAAGAGATATGGGCAGGCCATTAAAGTATTAAAAGCCTGTCTGAAAATAAAGCCGGATTTTAAGCAGGCAAAAGAAAACTTGCAAGTATTAAAGCGGCGTGGAATATAGCTTAAAACGCTGTCATTTAGCCGAGATTAGGTTTTCTTTTTAAATTAATACCTAAGTATATTCTTAATAAAAAAATCGCGTGATCGCTTATAATATAATAAAAAAGTCACTCGATATAAGAAACCCACAAAGTGGAAGCGAGCCATGGGTTTTAAGAAACCCACCATCATCAAGCGAGCCACCAGCCGCAAGAAATCCAAGAAGTAAAAGCGAGCCATGAGGTCGAAGAAACCCAGAACCGTAAAGCGAGCCAATCCAAAAAAGAAAACCAGAAAAGTTAAGCGAGCCAACGGTTTAAAGAAACCCATATCCGCCAAGCGAGCCATGATGCGTAAGAAACCCACAGGTAAAAAGCGAGTCAAAAAGCCGAAGAAACCCAAGAAAGCTAAGCGTTAACTAACTACAAAAAAGGAATGTAACCAATGAAAAAAGAAATCAAAAGAATGGCAAGAAAAAGAACAGATGAGGTATTCCCTGAAAACGATTCACTATTTGATACTCATAGGTTAATACCGAAAAGAAAAAATGGCACATACACGGATGAAAATACGGTAATCAAAATGCCGATTGATCATCAAATTGAGCATGGGACATTTAAGCAGAGAGAAAGTGAATTTGAAAAATTAAAAAGCCTATTTGATGATAGACAAAGTTTAATGAAGTCACGGATGAAAATAGATAATGCACTACTGGCATATAAAAGGGGAACAGATGTTCCTACGATTGAAATGATAAAATTTTATGAAGAGAAAATCAAAGAATTTGTGAAGTTTGAAAATAAGAGAAAAGGGGAAATCGAAAAGCAGCTAGAAAAAATAAACCATCCTGTCGCAAACGCCATGAGGGAGGTCGATCAGGTTGGTCCGGTTATCGCAGCAGGTTGTATTATTTATTTAGACATTAAAAAAGCACGCCATCCGAGTAGTTTTTGGAAATATTGTGGATTGGATAAACCATTTTTTAGTAGGTATGAAAAAGGCAAGTCCAGCGGGGGCAATAAAAAATTAAGAACTGTTTTATATAATATGGCAAAATGTCAGGAAATGTGTTTAACGGCACCTTATAGACCAGTATACGATAATAAAAAACAAAAACTTGCGCAAAGTGAAAAAATCTGCGAGCAGACAAGAGGTACGGATGGGAAGATTAAAAAAAATGTAAAGTGGAAAGATGTAAAGCCATGTCATCGTCGAGGTGCAGCATTACGAGAAGTTATGAAACATTTCTTAGCGGATTTACACTATGTATGGTGCTGTATTGAGGGGATTGAGCCTTCGAAGCCATATGCCGAAGCACAACTTGGAAAACATAAAACTATTATGCCAGAAGAAAGAGGGTGGATTTTTTAATTAAAGCGAGCCATCCTATCTAAGAAATCCAAAAGCATAAAGCGAGCCACCAGCATCAAGAAACCCATGATGCAGAAGCGAGCCATTGACCGCAAGAAACCCAGGAAGTAAAAGCGAGCCATGTTTATCAAGAAACCCAGTATCGAGAAGCGAGCCATCTGATTGAAGAAACCCATTAAGTTTAAGCGAGCCAGCGCTGTTAAGAAACCCAGAAGGTAAAAGCGAGTTATCAAATATTTTAAGCACCACCTGAGTTATCAACACTCGCATCAACAAAACCAATTAAACGCCAATTGGTTCCACCGTCACAGACCCATTGTGTTACATCTCCCGAAGCGGTAGTAATATCAACCGAGCTACCATAGAGATTAGTACCTGTCGTATCAAAGACAATCGCCGCCTTTGATATGACAGTTATTATCTTCCCATCCTCTCCATCATCAAAGTCTGTAATTGTAAGCCCTGAGGTCCCAGTTCTGAAAACATTATAACCTGCAACACTTGGGGTTGCATCTGTAGCTCCAAAGGTGGCCACACCAGGCTTTAAAGCACTCAGCAGTTGATCCTGGCTGTCGGTGGCAGCAGTCTTCAGTGTTATCCCGGCATCCTCTATTACATTGGCTATTTCCTCTTGAATAGCATTAAGCCAATTCTGCTCTATCGTTGTCCCAGGTGGACCGTCCGTAAACGAATTTGATGAGTGATTCTCACCTTCTGTTCTATGCATTTTTAACCCTCAAGATTGCTATTTGTATCATCATAATTATTGGAAGCAGCCTGCAGCACAACCCCTGTATTAGACATACTTTCACAGGTATTGCCTATCGCTGAAGTATAACTACAATAGGAACCGTTGATGCCATAGGTGCCATTTTTTAACGTATTTCCGACAAGGCTGAAAAAGCTCAACCCACCTGCATCAATTGATTGCAGCAGGATATTATCTGAAAGATCATCATCCCTTTCACACATATTTCCTGACACCGTACCATGCTTTATCGTTACACCAGTCAAGCAATAGATCCATATACATCTTGTATTTGCCGCTGATACTCCCTTTATAGTATTATTATCAACTTTAACCATACTCATATTCGCCCTTGGTGCATAGACGAATATCCCATGAGTACCAGGATCTTCAATATAATTACCAGTTATCTGAATCCCTTCAAACGGTGTATCATTATTATATATGGTTTCTTGTGATACATAGATAGCCGCATTCCCAGCCGTACCACATCTGATAACTTTATTATCTTTTATATGAGAAAAAGATGGAAGATCGCCATTATAGACAATAGGCCTATGATCTATACCTTCCAATTCAGTCCCAATTACAGTATTGCCAGTTATGGTTGCATTGACGCCACTATACCTTATCCCTCTTTGTATAGTTCCATCACTATTGCCTGACTGAATAAAGTTATCAGTGATGCTTATATGATCCGCCATTGCATGAGTTTCCATTCCATAATCTCTACAGGCACGAATTGTATTCTTATGAAATGTAATAAACCTACTCGGCATCAAGCTAGATCCAGCATCAGTTCCAGTCCTATAATATTCAACATGATTATGGGCTACCAATCCATTTGCACAGCCGCCGACTTGAATCCCATAACCATTAGCTGCCGGGGAATTACCAGTGAAGGTATTGCTTTCAATCTTAAAATTAATTGTTCGATAGAGACCAATTCCATTTGTTTCAAAATCGTTAAATACACAATCTTTTATTCTAACATTCTTCGCCCATTGGGTTATAATACCATATTGGCTACCACCACTACCCGAACCAGTCGCCGTCACACCTCTGATGAATATATTTTCTTTCAGAGACATAACATCTATCTTAGCACTATCAACGGTATAGTAGGCATAGAGCAAAGTATCGCCAAGATCGACACTCGCTGCGTTGACGTTTCTAATATAAACCCACTCGCCATTATAGGTACTATTCTGCTGATCCCATATCTCATCATCTCTAACAACTGTCCAATCTCCAGCGGTGAAGAAGCCCGCCGCCCCTGCGACTGGAATATTATCAGCTCCAGCTAAGACATTTGATGTTAGTGCCTGTGCAGCACCTTGTGATCCTAAGACATGAAATAGATAATCACCATTTGGTGCATTGGAGAAATCTATCGTCCCGCCATACCCTTCAAATGTAATATTATTATTAAGGGTAAGGGTGGCATCAGCTCTAAAGTCTCTATGATTAGCATCTAAAATTCCACCACCAACCATCGATGTGAGAGCATTATTAATGGCGGTCTCACTGTCGGTTGCTGCTGATGGGTCAGCACCAAACCATTCAGGGAATAGCCTCCCTTTATTAGTAAAGGTAATGCTATCAGCGATAGTGCTGCCGAATACTTGCTGATTCGTTGGAGCTAAAATCTGAGCAGGATTATCAAATGTAAGCGTTCCAGTTCCTCCGAATACAGCTCCCCTTTGAGGTTTAATCGAAACATTACTTGGAACCACTGCAGCAGTATTGACAGTGTAGGTTGTACCAGCCCCTGAGTTGACCAATACAATAGTCGCCTTATCAACACCTGCCTCATCTATGCAATCCTTCAGTGTTTTCAAGCTACCTGTTGCAACTACCCCTTGATCTCCTTCAGATGCATCGGCATACAAATACTTACCAACCAGGACCGATGATATAAGCTGATCTCTTGATTCGGTTGCTTCAGTCTTAAGAGCCTGACCGGAATTCAATATGAGAGATACAATTTCTTCTTGGATTGCATTCAACCACTCATGAGTTACAACGGTCCCAGGTGGGCCTGTTTGAAATAGCTTTACACCATCGACCTCATTATAATCTGCGCCTTCAATTCTATGCATAATAAATTATCCTTCTTATACACCAGTGACTGCCCAGTTACCGGTACCATCAAATCTCCATTTATAAACGCTATCAGCTGTAACTGTGCTACCTTCAACATAGCCAATAATGCCAAGGGTGCTATCACTAGTCCCAGGAGTCGTATCAATGCTCCCTGAATTAACCGTCGCGGCCGACTGTAAAAAGACCGGCTTTCCAACATACCCACTCAATCTTGAAAGCCCGCTGTCGTATATTAGGCCTTTTCTCAATACGATTATGCTGGTATTATTTGATGCGTAACTATCTGCCGCGATTCCTCTTGCCGGGTTTGCAGCAGAGTTTGACAGATCTGCCGGAAACCAGCATCCTGACTGAGCATCATAGGCAAGCGGCATCCCAAAGCTTGCACTATAATCGGAATGCAGGACTTGACTATAATCATGCCAGCCTCTTGTAGTCTTATCAGTCGTGATATTTCCAACCGTAGGGCCACGCCAAAAATCACCGGAATTAACGAACTCACTCTGCATCACTGTTACAACAAAATCTCTTAGATCTTGAGCACTGATCTGACCTGTCACATTATCTGCGAATAAGGCCAGAATCGCTGCCCTTGTTCTCTGGGTATCTGCCATCTTTAAACTCCTCTCTCTTCTTTATTTAGATTTGTTTATCAAAGCTGCTATCAAAAGCAGTAAAATCAAAAGCTCCGCCACCATAATAGACATAAAAAGCAGTCGAGAATGCCTTAGTAAATGCACCATTATAATAGGCTGCATCACTATAGATACTATCGAAAGCGCTACTAAATGAACGATCAAAAGCATATAAATAATAGTTATATATTATCCTTGTGTGAGCCGGTTTCAGTCTATCAAGGATGCATCTTATAATACTACTACCAGCTATCCTAAGCAGCCTATCACCGGCCACGCTAACATCAGCTCTAAAATAGATCCAGTCATCAGGAGCTATATTGATTGAAACTTGCCAATAAAATATATTATTCTGGTCACCACATGCTTCTCCGCTCACGCCATTTCCAGACCAGAATGGTTTAAACTCAGTTATATCAATCGTGCCCCATCCAAGCTCTTCAACTAAATCAAGATAGTACTGCTTATTCAAACCGCCAATCTCAATAAGTTTGCCATGCGCCATATTACGACGCTCTTGAATCGTCATTCCTTCTTCAAAGCATTCATCGGGCAAACCGAGATCGTTCTCATGATCTGTTAAAAGCTCAAGTGTCGCCCTTGTATCTCTTTCTACTCTCAGATCATAGGTACGAACATCTATCCTTGACAGCTCCTCTGATTCAGAATGGAGAAGTTGATCGAGAATAGAGCCTTCATCTCTATTCCATGCCTTCCCTTTCGGTAGCAGACCTAATAGGAGATTTTTGTAATCAGACGAGCTTCTTTTTTTCATCGATTAATAATCATTAAAGGTTATCGCCCCAAGAGTATATATCTGATTCTCAGGCACTGTGATATCAGCCGCAGGAGTAGTAAGGCTGTGATACTGTTCACCACTTGCAAGGCTGATGGCTTCACTCAATTTTGATATTCTAATGGTCTCCCCTGGCCCACCATTTCTTAGGAAGAAATCAGTTAACTCAGCCGTAACTGCGTTTTGAACTGTGACTGTATTTGGATAAATATTAATCTCAAAATTCTGAGTAATCTCGGTGATCTCGAAAACAAATAAACCAGGCTCGGCAGTTATCGGACAACCTATCGTCAAGCCAGTAGCAGGGTCTTCATGCTCTACCAAATAAGCACGCACAAGCGCCCTCGTGGCTGCTGATGGAATATAAGGAGTACTATCATCCATCACAAAAGTAACCCCTATAGTGCCTATGCCTTGATACTCAGGAAAAGTCCAAACCCTTGTGACACCAGGATACTCAAGTGCCCATGCCTCATAATCGTACTCGCAACCGCCATGTGGAGGGTTGCGCTTTCTTAAAAGTACTCTATCTCTTAATTCAGCATCAGTCTCTTCATCAGCCCCACCTGTTATACCACCGCTTGCCACAGTCGCCTCAGTATCAATACCAACAATAGGAGATACGAAGATAAGAGTACCTCCAGAATCTTCATTGCCATCTTCGCCAGCGGTTGAAGCGGTTACGGTTAATGTTGCTGTACCACCAGCAACTGTCACATCCTCATCAACCGTATATCTCTGTCCTGTCGATGATTGCAGCTCAGTTCCCGCTGGAATAACTGTACCAGTTGTCCCAGTGGCATCTACTTCACCGGTTGCCGCCACTGCTGCCGTTCTTGATAAACCATATTCGTCAGCTATTGCTTCAAGTCCCTCAGCATCAGCATGGGCGGCGAATAATTGCTCTGATTGATAGTCGAGGTATTCATATAGAAGATGTACCGCGCCAGAATAAACCCTTGCCATAACTCTTAGAACAGATCTTCTCAGGAGAGAGGTTGCATCCTCAATCCTTGTTTCGAAATCTGATTCAATCCTATCGACAATCTCTTGTAATGTGGGCCTTTCAAAGGGCATAATATGAACCTTTAAATTTTAATTTTAACAGCTCTCATTTAGCCTATATTAAACGATCTCTATCTAAGTAATACCTTAGTATTACCCCTAGTTTAAGAACTGAGCAGTCCATTGATCAGTAAAATTAAATGTTTCCTCTTCACCATCTGACTTATAGATCTTAACACTGAAAGCTAACACATCAGAACCAACTACTCCCTGTCGTTCAACTTCAACCTCAACCTTGACTGCAACTCCATCATTTATCAACCATTGCAGTGATTCCTCAATATACAGTTTAGCCCTTGCCAGAGTTTCAGGGGTAGTTTTTGAACGCTCCAAAAGCCAAAGTTTTGAACCAATTTGATCCTGTCCCATGCTGGTAGATTCTGTCGTCAAATCACCCCACCAACCTCTTCGATCTGGATTTTGTGAATCAGGAAGATCGTCCTCACTGCTTGCTCTACGGTCTGAAAAAATACTGATTATTATTGCGGTCTCTAAACCAGCATCACCAGTCAGATCACCTTCTGCATAGAGAAGATCACCTTCAAGAAGTTGCTCATCCCAGCTTATCTGAATATCTTTTGGCATAATTCAGATCCCTCTAACCTTATCAGTACAATGAGAACCAGTTGACATTGTAGAAGTAGGTACGCCTGTATTGCTCGGGCCACTGTCGACCCCGCTATGAACATGGTTATTAAATAATGTAACAAATCTATCATCAACAAATCGTCTCAGGGCAGCTATAGATGTACTGCCAAGAAGGATGTTTGATCCTGCCGTTACCATAAAATCAGTTCCGCAATCAGTTATCTTATCGCCACCAACTGAAATATCACTATCTCCTCCTATATCAACATCCTCATCACCAGATACATCGACATCCAGGTCAGCACATTTTATATTTAATATCCTGCTTCTTTTCAAATGGACTCTAAAAGGAGTCGTATGATCCTCCTCAGTATAAAGAACGACTTCGCCTTGGGTTAAATAATCTGGCCTGTAACGGCGATCATGCACCACTATTACTATCCCATGATCACGATTGCCATTAATGAACCCGGCCAACGCCTCGGCGTTCTCCCAAGGGTAGGTAGAGAAGCCATATTCCTCAAATCTTTCTAAATCAGTTACTATCTCATCAGCCAATAATTTTAGCTGGAGCTTTTGTGTTGTTTCACTATCATTAATGGCTGCAACAATAGCCCTGCCAATCAGTAGAAAAATTTTCCTCTGAATTGGTGCTAAAAATCTTTTTATATCTTGTAATCCAACCAAAATTACTCCCAATCATATTCGCCAAGATTTTCAACCGTGACAGAATCAGGTCCATATAACCTCTTCGGTCCTTCGTAATCAAAACTGCTCTTTTTATCAGCCTCTATCGACGCATCCAACAATTCATAGGTAGTGGGATCAACGACGGTAAGGGTCACCTTCCTTCCTTCATCAGATGACAACCTGTAATCAATATCGCTTATTAGATACTCGCTATCTATTCCAAAATAACTATCCCTAATCCTAACCTTTCCATTCAAAGGCCATGGTTTACCATTGCTTTGTAACCAGCCTTGTAATTCATATCGATAGGCTCGCGATTTACCAAAACGAAGTCTTGATTCCCACCTGGCTCTATTCTCACATTCCTTATTGGTAGTCATTGATTCACTTAGCAGAACCAATGGACGATGGCGGAGAATTATATTATCCTCGGCCGTCCCTTTCGACTGAACTATTGAAGCCAGATCCTTATCATCATTTCCCTTCCCTTGTCCTTTAACAATATATTGATCGTATCTTTCAAGATTAGATAGAACAGCCTCACCTGAAAGGACATTCCAACCTATCTCAATATCATCACTTGCTCGCTCTGCACCACCCGCCCTTGTTAAAGTAAGATGACCATCTCCATAACTGACAGGCAATATGGCTTTCTTAAGACATACTTTTACAATCAGATCAATAACCCTATCGCCTTCATTGCTTTTAAAGGTTGGAACAACATATGCAGCATCGCTTTCAACGTCTTCATCAACGTTGACTATAATATCAAAGTGATCGCAAAGTGACTGAACGATGGAAAGGATTGTCTGCTTTATCCACTCATTTTTATAACCATCATAATAATGGCAGCAGTCAATCAAATCACCCGTTGCATCTCTACCGGCGAAATTCAATGAATGTGATATCGCATCATATCTGACATTCATCTCATCAATATATCCTTTGGCAATCAAAGCTTGATTAACCTCTATACTGCAAGGTTGGCCCAGCTTTATCGGCCAACGATTTGCATCGCCCGGATACTTATCAGATATAAGAAAACCAAATGTAGTCGTCAAATTATTAAGGCTCTTAACAACCTCAATCTCTTTCCAACCTTCATATCTAAGGCCTTCAACAACCAGTACTATTTCACTATCTCTATTAGGCATTCAATATATCTATCGTCTCATTACCTGGGAGAAATCCTGGATGATCCACTTTTGATATTTGATTTCTCTTATATATTTCTGAACCACGATCAAGATCACCATACTTATCATATGCTACTGAGAGTGCGTTTTCGCCATATGAGGAAACATAGTAATCGAGGGCCTGAGCTAAAGTAGCGCCAATCTCAATCATTGACTTAACAAAATCTCTTCTTAACTGCTCAAGAGCATGATAGCTACTATTATCTCCAATCCTTACACCATAATCTTTATAAGGTTCACTCGCCGCCTCATTACCAAGCTTCAACAATTGGCTATCCATTGCATCTGTTATCTTCTCCATGATAGCCTTTAGATCCCTGTAACCTTTATAATCTATTCTAATAGCTATTCTGGTCGCGATGGATATAGCTTGATTACGTGCAAGATTAATAAGGAATATTCTATTAGCAGCCTGGCGAGCTCTGGTTGGAGTCGTAACAGTGATAGGAACTAATGTTCCGCCATAGGGGCTGGTTGAAGTTGTCTGCCCACTATCATCACCAAAAGCATTGCCTGCGATATGCATAAGGGCCTCAACCGCGGAGCTGCCAAGAGCAAGAGGCACAACCTTTGAATCAGGATTAATTCCAGTCGCCCTGATCACATCACTACACTCACCATATATCTTTCCTATAACCCTGCTGCCTTCAAGATTAACTATTCTGATGAACGAACGGACGGCGGTTACGATGGAGCTACCAACTCGGCAGGGATAAAGGAGGTTATCAAGTATCTCATCATCCTGTTCATCAACAATTGCCTTCGCCTCATTCACGCCTGCATCAAGAGTATCCTGAATTGAATTTAAAGTTGATTTGACCATCTTGAAGAGTGATTTTGTATCATTCTCCATACTATCTTTAACCCAATTTGGCTGGTCATCAACTGTATAATCACTCCCAAATGAATCCAAAAAGTAGTTATCAGCATAATCCGCTGCCTCATCCATATTATCTTGAGGCGCGACTTGAGGCCTTGGGTATAGATTCTCCCCTGCGATAACAAAAGACATAGTGAATCGAACCATGCCACCTTCACTGAAGTCTTCTCTTATCGATGACTTACCTACTACATTGACATTTTGAGTGCCAAGAAAGGGATGAATAAGTAGCCCTGGGCCTTTTTCTTTCAGGGCTTTTATAAGATTATTTCTTTCAACAAAATAATTGTAGAGATTCTCTTTCCTCTGAACTATGTAGCCCTCAATGGTGAACCCATCAGCATCCAGACCCATATCCTCAACATATGGCATCTCCCTCAGTGGATATTGGTGCACGACATTCCTGCGGCCAATTGAATATTCATGGCCTGTGACAAAGAATTTAATACCTCTGAAGCTGGCATCAAATAACTGAGTTCTCCATCCGCTTAAAGGTATACTATTAAAGAATTGTTTGAGTGCCATTATGCTCCAGCCCCTGCTAGTACTGTTCTTCCAATATAACCTTCACTCACAACCTTTACTTTCGAATCACCTTTTTTATTCTGAACTTTTTCAATCGTCGCTGTTGATCCTTCCTCCGCCATCACCTTAATTGCTACTTCGGTTTGGTTTAAGCCGCCAGCAGCACCTCGCCCAAATGCCCCCATATCTCTCCCGCCGACAACAGGTGAACCAAAGCCAAGAAATCTTCCAACCTTGCCTGCTGCCCCACTCACAAATCCACCTATATTTTTAAACATATCTTTTAAATCATCCCAATAAGCAATCAATCCAATTACAACGGCAGTCAAGGCAGCTATTCCAGCAGCTATGGCCCCTATGGTTGCAATAACTGGTGCACCTAAACCAGCGATGGCTCCAATTGCAGTAGCAAGAAAACCAAACAATATGATCAGAGGTGGCAATATCGCAGCTAATCCTGCAATGACAGTTATCAAAGTTTTAACCCAAGGAGGAGCCTCGGCAAACTTCCTGAGCAGTTTCGTTATAAGTTTTAGAATTGATTGAACCCATCCACCAAATTCACCTTCAACAAAAGAAATTTGAACAGCTTCCCAAGCTGCTGCTAACTCAGCAAGTGTACCAGGCATACCCTTCATAGCAGCATCAGCAACCCTTGCCGCCGTCCCTGTTTTCTCCATCCTTTTGATAAGATCAGCAAGAGCCACAGCGCCTTGCCCTACCAAGTTACCAATCGCCTCGCCAGCTCGTGGACCAAGTAGAGCAATCATATCCATTGTATCGATTCCTGCTTTTTCTAATTCCGCAATAATCTCAACGATACTTTTTAATTCTCTTCTGCCATCTTTGAAATTCCATATCTGGGGATCACCCAATTTCTTGAGCCCTTTTACGATTTTATTGGTTGGCGCACCTAACTTTACAAGTGAATTTCTTAACCCTGCACCAGCTCTTGATGCCTGGACACCTGCATTACCCAGAAGCCCAAAAGCACCCGCCGCCTCCTCGATACTTAACTTTGTATCAACTAAAATTCGACCAGCATATGAAAACGACTGCCCGATCTGCTCAACACTTACATTTGATGATGTGGCGGCATTAGCAAGGACATCAGTTGCTCTTGACAATTCATCAGTAGCAAGGTTTTGAGATTTCATTATATTGGTAACAATATCGGCGGAAGTCGCTAGCTCTAATTGACCAGCGGCAGCAAGTTTTAAAACTTGCTCAATACCACCTATTATTTCTTCAAACTCCATGCCAGACATAGCCATGAAGTGCATACCTTCTGCTACCTGCTTAGCGGTAAAGACCGTCGTTGCACCAAGTTCTTTTGCCTTATTAGTTAAATCTTCAAAATTCTTTCCTTGTATATTAAGTATAGCGCCAACCACATTCATTGACTTCTGAAAAGCAGCAGCAGTTCTTACCGCCAAACCACCGAATAGAGCAAGAGGAGCAGTAAGACGAAATGACATCATACCACCAACTTGCCGCATCTTTCTACCAGCCACATCCATTGATCGACTAAGGCGCTTTAATCTTGTATCAGTTTTCTCAATAGGGCCAGCAAGATTATCAAAAGCACGGCCAACACGACGAATTGGGCCAGTAGCTTTATCAATCGCTCTAAATACTACACTCAGATCATAGGTTTTTGCGACCATATTCTCGCTCTATTTCTTTTGTGATTTCTTTCGCCCCTTCAACCCAAAAAAGAAGTTCGTCCATATCCATCTCCCATAATTCAGATGGTTGGAAATGATAAAAATGAGCTATCGACCAGACGACTCGGGGCCAGTCTCCTGGTACTGTTCGAAAAAATCAGCTATAACCTCGGATATGTTCGGTAGGTCTTCGAGATCAATTTCATCTGCCTGCTGCTCTGTCAAATTAGAAAGGGCGGCGACAATAGGGATCATCTCAGTAGCAGTCAGCCTAATTTCTTCACCTTGTGATGCAGCGGTCATCACATGCTTAGGCATAGCTCGGAGATGCTTTGCTTTCAGCCTTCCAAAAACAAGCTCGGTAATTTTGAGTCCATCTGGTTTATCCACATTCAAAGGAATAGGATACTTTAATTTAACTATTACTTTTTCTTTTGACATTTTTTACTCTCCCATTTTTATTTATTAATTATTCTTCTACATGCTCTGTCCAATACGGGCCTTGAAACATAACGGAAGTTTCACCATCACCTGCCGTCAATGAAAAGTTTCTCAAGCAAGTAGCACCTTCCATAATATAGACTTTGCCGCCACCTGCGGCTCTAAAGATAACAGTCCCATCTTCTCTGATTTTTGCAAGATCACTCAGTTTAACATCACTTCTATCTGTGATCGTAACCTCGCATTGTGCCATAATTGGACGCTCAACAAATCCATGTGGGCCGGAGTCACCCTGAATTGCCTCAAGCTCAAAGTTTGGTTCACCGGAAATACCGATGCCACTTGCCACCGCACCAGCTTTATTCAGCAAAGACTCACCATTAACTAAAACCTCAACTCTTCCTGTTATTCTTGCCATCTTTTTATTCTCCTTGTTGCAAAATTAAAAAGGTCTACCGTTACAATTCTCATTGTAAGCAGTAGACCTTCTTCGCGTTGTCTCACTCTGCTTTAAAAATCGATTTTAACGGCTCTCATTTAGCCGAGATTAAACGATCTTTTTGAATTAATACTAAGATATTACCTATAGAATAAATTGCACGACACCAGCCAATACCCTAAACTGGTTAATCAAGTCGGCCGGCAGCAATACGTTAACTCTATTTCTATCTGCAATATCTCTCTCGACAACTATATTCTCAATGAAGTTATCAAGATTTTCAATCAAGCCCTGATCCCTCAATAGAGCGAATAATGCAATAGTCTCTTCTTTGACTGTTCTGGGGGTCGCCACCTTGCTGCCAGGTTGAACAGGGAAGGAATCATCAGCTAATTTAAACCTTGGAATAATGAACCGATTTGTCATCCTGGTCTTATACTGATATCTGATTTCACTCAGAGTAGCTAAGGTCTGAATATCAAGATAGCTTGGGTCAGGAAGACCAAGTGCATTTGATTGATAAGTAGTAATGCATCGCTCGATCAGGACGTTGCCTGAAGCATCAGTCACCCAGGTTGCAATACCATCATAAAGCAGGGTATCTCTCTCTGCCCTTGTAAATCTATTTTCTGATGGAGGAGCGAGAATTCCCTTAAGCTTCAAGTAATGGAGAGGCCTGGCAGGATCGTTATTTAGGTTCCACGCTGCGACTGCCCCTAAAGCCGCAGCCCACTCTTCGGGACACGTGGGAGAGTCGTTAAACCCGATTATCGTATTATGAGGGCTGTTGCGTGCATTGCCAAGGGTCGTCAATCCTGCCAGACTGTTCCTTGCCGCCGTAAATCCATGACCTTGCAGATCTTCGAGTGGTTCAAATCTATCTTCCAGCTCATTCTCTATCTCAACCAAGTTGGCTGTCTGTGTGAACGGCTGAATGATATAATGAAACTGATCATTATCAATCACTGCCCACACATCTCCAAGATCGGGGTCGGTGGCTCCGCCTGCAAAAGAAGTATAATAGCTTAGAATCGGATTACCAGAGAAACAGCTTGGGGTTGATTCTCCGGCATAGTAATTATGCCTCACATTGATATAATTACCAACCGTGCCGCTGTTGACTGCACTCAATCCAAGATCACCTTGACTTACCGTAGCAACCACAGGAAGGTTAGAATAGCTGACATTAATCATTGATGCAAGGGCGGAGGCCATCGCTTGCCCGGACATCCCTGAAGTAAAAGTGATCTCAAGTTTGGTACCATTTATCATCAGATACCAGGGAGTAGCGGCGGAGATAATATCAGAATAGATTGCATCTGAAAACTGTATCTCGGCTGATGCTGCGGTGCCAGCCACCCCGCTTCCAATTGCCATTGCATAGAGCTCAGTATTCGGATTGTTATCTTTAAATACATTACACATACGAGCTAGATTGGAACCTGGGCCAAAATAGCCATCAGCGAGATCATCCCTTGATATCGCCATCAGGGTATCGTAAGCGGCCGTTCCTGCGGCGATCTTTTGGCCTATGATCAAAACCTTATGAGGGTTCTGAATAAGCCCCTGCAATGCCCTCGAATTGTCAATTTCGATGTATGCGCCAGGCGTCCGCAGGGAGTCTGGGATATTATTGAATGATATTGCCATTGGTTAATCCTCCACTTTTTTTCTTTTACTGGCGATTGATTTCTGAGATGGTGGCTCGCCAATCTTAACACCGCCATCCTTGATTCTCCTCCGCCAATATCTTCCTTCTCTTCCAATCAGAGGTTTTAATTCTCCTTCTTTTAAGAGAGGGTTCTTTGTCAGCGGATCTCTGACAAGCAATCCTTCATCAGGAATTAGGTATGCAACTTTTACTTTCATATCCTTTAGCCCTTTGTCATTGTGTATATGTATCGAATATTGGAGAGAACCCTTTACCAAATTCACCAGCATTTGGATTCTCGGTAAAATCAATCAATTGTTCCATATCAGGAGCAAAGGCATTTACAGGTAGATTGCCAACTGGAAGGTTAGCGCTCGGCGATAAGACATACTGGGCAAAGATCGTATTAAACCAATCCAAATCCTCAGTATTATCTGCAATACTTTCACCAAGTCTCATCGTAAATTCAAATTCAAATTGATACCAAAGCCAAGCCCTGTTTATTTCTATCACCCTCCCACCACGGTAATAAATTAGGCTCTCTGCTTGGTCCATCTTCCAGCCAAGTATAGCGTTAAATAATTCCTGCCTAAATGAGTACAAGGAATCATAAGCGGTAAGCCCTGTCTTATCTTTCTGAGAGGCGTCATTTTTAATGGCAGCGATGATAGCAAACCGCTCTGTCACAACCTGATTAATATGGTTATCGTATTCATTCGGCGAGCAAGTCTCTCCCAATTGTATTACGAAAGCAACCTCTTCCCTTAGAGTGCCATCAAGAGCCATAGCCAGCTCAGCAGCACCAGCAATCTTATTGCTGAATCTTGTATCTGCCAATCTAAGTTTAAGGACTACTGGGGCAATTTGCATAATTATAAATTTCTATCAAAGGGCTCAGTTACTGCATTAAATCCAACTATTCCTATCCGCTTTATAATATCATCCTGGTGCTCCTCAACCGCAGGCTGCAACCAGGGTCGCGGCTTCATTCTCTTCGTCCCTGTCTCAAGATATTTACCGTATGGTGCGCCACCATATGTACCAATCTCAACCTGCATATATTCAGTGTCATACATTATACTTCTGGCTAATTCGCCGGTGTCTATAGCAGGTGGATTATAAGGGAGGGAAGGACGATGGCGAACTTTCGTCTTACCACTCGTATAATAATAGGATGCCCGTTTGGTATTTCTCATGGATCTAAGAATTGTATTCCTAATGTCATTAGCTCCAATAGTTAATGTCTTTGTTATAGCATCAGGAAATTCATCAACTTGCTTTGCTAAATCTCTCCCTATCTTTGCAAGCTTCTTATTCAGACCTCTAAGCGCCTTGGAATCAATCATAGTGAAAACCCTGTACCACGCTGTTCAATCTCCTCCGCTGATATCTCAAAATACTCCCTTTGCTCTTTATGATCAACAATATCATGAATACGGAAAAGACGACCTTTCACCGTTGTACTCTGCTGCATGAATAAAAAGTAATTAGATTTGATCATTATTAGATCTTCCATCGAATCAAATCCATCACCAAATGAATTCTTAAATTGTTTTCCAAGAGAGGCAATTGCCATCCGCCTTACAATAAACTTATGAGTTGTACCTATCTCTGTCTGAACTCCTCTTACGTATTGGGCATACATTGACTCGCCAGCGGTTACTGGTTTTACACCCATCCAGACAGTTAAAAGGGTATTAAAGCTGAAATCAAACCCACCATCATCATTCGCTTCCTGAACTGGCATACCAACTTGAACTCGCCATTTTAATTTTGGTATCAACCAGGTCATACATCAGTATCTCAACACTCTAAAGAGATCAAGAGCTTTTCTTGCTTCAGGTGGTGGATTGCTGGTATCAATCTGTCTATTCTCATAGACAGAAGCGACCCATAACTTCAGCCCCATCCTTATAGGGCTTGGGACCTTTTGATCAAATGTCCCATATCCTGCATAATACTCAATTAAATAACCACCATGATAACGGGTGGTATTGGTAGGAGCAGTGACACCGTTTTTTATAACAAGCTTACCTGGGACTGATTCAGTAATAGCATAATAGTTGTTTGAGCTATATTCAGTCTCAGTATCATCTTCATCAAGAGTTGCAACTTTGATAATTGACAACAATGGAGGACGCGGAAGATTAATAACCTCATCTGGCCAAAAGTCCATTACCAGTCTGATTTTCTGCTTAATAAAAGCTCGACCAAGATAACTTTCAGCACTCTTCCTGACAACCTCTATAAAATCCTCGATAAGGCTATCTTCATCATTACCATCTATTCTTGCAAACTCTTTGACATCAGCAACAGAGATAGGCTCTATGGAAGGCTCCTCAACAACCTTCCATAGCCTATTGCCATCATCAGGTTCGGGAGCTTTTAAAATGCTCCCACTCTTCAGCAAATCACCCATTTACTTCCTCTTTTTCTTCAGTTCTTTCTTAATGCGGGTGATTTCCTCATCCGAAAGTCCTGAAGCAGGTGCCCTGGCATAGATGCCAATCTTCTTTGCAGTTTCGATGATATCTTTTGACGATACATCCAGTTCCTCTGCCAATTGATATACACGAACAACAAAGGTCTTCTCATCCTCATCTTTATCAACTACTGGCTTTGGTACTGAGGCATTCTCTGGAGCTACATCAACCGCAGCATTCTGTGGGGCGGCTGATACCGCCTTCCTTTTCCTTACCTCGACATGTTCAGCAGCCTTAATATTGATGAAGACATCTGCGAGTTTATCAGGGAGGTCGTATTCATAACCTCCCTGATAGATACAAACACGCATACCGTCTGGGGAGCCTTCTATCGAATAATTCATTTTGACTTTTTTCAAAACGCCTCCTTGATTATTCGTCTATATCGCCAAATTCACCAACGATGGCCCAAACATTATCAAGAGGAGCCACAAGATGGATACCACAATCAGAGGCGACTGACGCATGCATCTCAAATCCACTAATCGCCGTCCCATCAGAGCCAAGCAGAATACAACCAGAACAAGATACATCTATCTGAGTACTGGCTTCTGTAAATGTCCCTAACGAGTCGCCTCTAAGAAAGATCCAGACATCTCGACCTGCCGAGCAGGATGTCAACCAAAATGACGCACTCACAACTGTTGAGTTTGCGTATATGGTTACCATCTTAACATTCTTTGGAAGGTTCTTTGTTGGTAAAACAGTGGCGGCTGCGGCAGGGGTAATTTCAACGGCTGTCTGATTACTGACAAGTAACTGCCTTGCATCTAAGCCAGTAACATCAGCGCCTGCGAATTCTAATACACCAGCCGATTGAACGACAAGTGCATTACCACCCCTCTCGTTATAAACTAAAGTCTGATACGTTTCATCAGGCATTTTATAAATCCTCCTAGCTTTTTATAGGCTTAATGGAGAGCATAATATATCAGCCCTCCATAGCCTACTTCTTTGGCTCATTAAACAAGAACGCTTGCTGGCCAGTTGGCAGGTAAGCCAAGTACTGCAAGAGCATTCAGAGGCACATACGATATATTCGTCGATGCACTGATGACAATCCTGACGTATCTTTCCATCCCCTTGTAGCCAATGACATGAGGATAACTATCGGTTACCATCTGCGCCTGGCTCGTTACCGAGATAGCAATATTGAGGATTTCACCGGAAGCCCCACCTGTCAAGGCGGGAATGCTCAGCGGAAAGCTCGCTCTTGTCAAAGCATCCAGGGCCAACCAGCTTGCCATTGTATAGACTGAATACAAGCGCGGCAAATCAATACCAAACACATCACTTGCAACACAGTCTTGCCATGCATCGATACCAGCCGCTGACTGACTTGCCTTCTCGATATATACATCCATCGGGTCCACGAAACTGGCAAGAGATATGATACTATGCTGAATAACGATAGCACATGTCTCATATCCTTGAGTGTCGATTGTGGCGCTGGTAACAGCCGCAACACTGGGATCTGCATAATGTGGTTCGATAATTTCAAAGAACTTGAAATTACTTCTACCGTCTCTACGTCCACCCATGATTTATTCCTCCTTGGTGTGGTTTATTTTTTATTCAATAATGAGAAGCATCATTTAAAAATGCTTCTCATCAAAGTTTTAATCTATTAGACTGAGATTATACCAAGTTTAATTGCCTGAAAGTTAACGACATCGCCGCCAACTCTCTTCCTGGTATAAAACTCAACAAAGGGCTTCGCGGTATAAGGATCTCTTTGAACCGTGACACCCATACGATCAACGATAACATAAGCCTCTCGCCAATCAGCAAGAGCTACTGAAAGAGCACTTGCAGCGACGGTCGGCATTGTCGTTGACATTCTCACGGGTAGACCCAGAATGGTACTTCCTGCGGGGTCATCGGCCAATCCTGGTTTCCAAATATACTGCCCGTTGCCGTCTTTCAGATACATGGCATCGGCAACGGTCAATCTATTCATCAGCCAGGTTCCTCTGGTCAGAAAGTCTTCAATCAAGCTATACTTGACCGCGATGAAACCATCGGCAGTTAAAGCGGTTGCATTTTGCATCGCCACCTGCTCAACCTGACCATAATTGACACCATCGCCATAAGACTCAAAACCTCTCGGTTGATTGACGCCATCGCCGGTTACAAAAGCAGCCCCTTCCCCTCGCAAGAATCTCGTAGAAACTTTATCAGCCAACCAATTTTCGACGTTGATCCCACTATCTTCCAGTAGGGTCATCGTTGCCCTCGGTTTAGCATAAAGGGTGTGAACTGGAATTCTCTTTTTAAACCATTGGGGAGTAGCGGTTTCACTGGTTGTCTCAGTTTCACCTTCCCAACCGTAACCTGCTTGATCCCAGTCAACCATCCATTCCAATGCTCCGGTTGTGATTGTTTCAAGAGAAGCAAGTTGACGGATTGGATCGGACTCAAACAACCTGGTGATAATACGGTTGCTGGTTGCAGGGGTGACGGTATAGCCACCATCTGGATCGATGCCAACTGAAAGGGCTTTCATGTCTTCGGGACTGAGAAATTTCTCATCCTTGCGGAAGAAGGTTTCAAAAGCCTCCTTATATGCAGAATAAGCATCAACATCAACCTCCATAGATTTCGCCCGGTTCCACGTGGCACCTTTGCCGCTTTTATCACGGACTGCCATCGCATGGATCATAAAAGACTTGGCCTCATTATAGAAGGTAGCGGAAGCTTTTTCTTCATCTCTCTGCTCAGCACCTTTCCTTCTCTTAATGGTGGTCTCGAAGGCATCCAGTCGCTCATTGAATTTCTCAACATCAGACTTCATCTGAGCTTCAGCTTGATCAAAAGCAGCCTGTCTTGTGGTGATATCCTCTGTAAGCTTCGTCAGCTTTTCTTTTGTCAGAGCATCGGCTTCGGTAATATCCTTCCCTTTTACCTGCAAACCGTCAATGATCTTCTTCAGCTCTTCATGACCTTTGCGCAATTCGTCATAGCTATTCTTATGATTCTCACCGAGCTTTTTAATCTCATCTTGAACAGCCTTTACGACTTCTGGCTCCGGTGTTTGCTGACTGCGTCCATCAGATTCTTTGACTTCGTAAGCCATATCAAATTCTCCTTTGTAAAGTATTAACTATTGACTTGTTTCAAAGTTTTTAGAATCTCAAGCATCCCACTTGAATCTTCCTCATCTAAGTGGCTACTTTGATAGCCTGCATTTGCCTGATTTAGAATACGCAGCACCTCTGATAAGCCAGTAGCACCGCTCATCCTTCCCTCATCTGCCTCCCGCAGATAGGGTTTGTAGAGTTTAACCAGAAATTGAGCGAAGCTTCGTGAACAACCAGCATCCCGCAGGCTTCTTTCAAGCTCTCTCTCGGTTCCAGCTTCTTCAAATAGTTTCGGGTTTAATGTTTTCACTGTTTCAATTCTTGCATTTATATTAGCTGGGAATGTTACGATACTTAATTCCCATAAATCAATTTCTTTTAATAGTCGCGTACCTTTTTCTTTGCCGGGCTCGTGATCAACTACATCATAACCAATCGATAGACCAAAGCCAAATGACTTTGATTCAAACCCAAGCTTCATCGTCTCATAGACATCCTTCCCAAGTGATGTCCGCATAGCCAGTTTACCGACAGATCGCAGCCCTCTTGAATCTTCAGCCAGCTCAGTCCATACGCCTGGGATCTGATCTGACTTATGTTGCCATAGCATTGGGATTCCGTTGCCATTCCTGCCACCCTTTGCAAGCGATTTGACATAAGCGCCCTTTGCGACAATATCACCATGAGCATCAGGAAGGCCACCAAATGTCGAACCATATCCTCGAAATATACCATCTTCCTCGATTTCCTTTACTTCGAATGGAAATGCGAGAAAGCTTTTATTCTGCCGGCTATCTTTTTTATTCATATTTGATTCTCCATCACGATTGCCTCTCCCATAAAACAATATCCTTATATAAAATTATAATTTATTTTTTCCAGAAAAAAAAGTAAAAAATTATTCTCTATCTCCCTCAGGATCTTCTGAGTCATCATCTTCTAAAGTAAATTGGATTATTTTCCCATCCTTATCAACAAATTCAATGGAATCTATCCAATTATTGAACTCATCCTCATTATCTAATATCATTTTAAACCGCCTATAAAATCCCACACCATTGGATCAATGTAAGAATTACGTGCCATTGTTGGTGTATTATGAAGAAATCCACTTACTCTTTCAGAGACCTCTTTAATTATTCTTTTCTTCATTCTTTTATCTATTTTCTGTCCAGCATACTTTTTTAATTCATCATAAGCAATCCTTGTGCCATGATACGTTCTAAAATCTTTAATCGTATATTTCTTACCATCTGCTAATTCTTTCAAATATTTATTCAGCTTACTTGCCGTTATATCAGGAAATAATTTTTCCCCAGGTTTAGTATTTATTTTTCTTTCTTTGAGCCATTTTGATAATATATTATCTTTCAATCTATAACTCACAGGGATACCTTCTTTCGCAATAAAATTTAATTTAATTAAGTCGCCTTTTATTTCAATATGCTCATGTCGTAGAGTAGTTAGTCCATATGCTTTTTTCTTAGCTCTAAAATCTCTAGATGATCCTGCTCGAATAGCTGTCTTATTTTCAAGTTCTAATAAATAAGCCCTACCATCACCAGCTTTCATACCCTCTTTAATTTTATCTCTAATACCAACAAGATCATTTTTAAAAGATTTAATACGATTAAATTTTTTCCTTGCAGCCTCTTCAATATGTTCCGCTGAATATCTATATTGCCACCTGCCTGCTTTATCCAAACCTATGGCTTGTATCTTAGATTTTAAATCAGTTGATACTACTACATTTCGCCATGCGGGAGGCAAGCGCATTTTATTTAATCTTTCAAACTCTTCAGTAGATACTTCCTTCCCTTTTAAAAACCATTTTCCTTCATCATTCCTTACATAATCTTCACATGATTGTGGAACCTTCTTAAACTCAATTATAAATACTCCCTTCCATTCTACTAAACAATTATCCATCTTCCCAATTATATTCATCGGTGCATTAGAAGAAGTAATAGGCGGCTCATAAGGCTTAACAGGCTGAGTACTTCTTACGGTATGATAAAGCACAACACAACGGCAATTTACAATATTCCCAGGGCTACCAGAGGGATCACCGGGATAATCCAAAGCCTCTCCAGTCCTTGTAAACTTAGCATCCATCGCAACCCGCTCACCATCTGCCGCCCTGTGCGCTATTCTTGTTCTATCATCAAGAGCTGACATCCACTCCTTTTCCATCTCTATTCTTGTGCTTCTAACGGCTGCTTGAACTGATTTAACACCAGCGGTGTGAGTCTCTGTCCTTGCTATCCTAAGAGCTCTAACAGGATTCGTAACCCTACTATTACTCCTAATCTCTTTCGCTATCTCTTTATGGGATATCCCCTCTCCCATCCCTTTTTGAATAATACCGATAATATTCTTTTTTGTTGTCTTATGAAGACGGCGGATCTTTGAATGCTCTGCTTGATACACCATCCACCGATCCATCTCTCCCCAGAATTCATCCTTTGGGGTTTTAGTGGCGGAAGGCGAAACATCAGCTTCATTAAACCATAAACTTCTCCCTTTTTCTTCTGCAAGTCTATTAAATGTTGACTTCAGGGATATATCCACCGCATCATATACCTTTTTAAGGAATACTTTCGCCACCCGTCGATAGTGATTTTTAAGAGTCTCTACCATCCTTCTATACTCACTATCAACCGCGAGATCGATACCAGTTAGTAAACCCTGCTCAACAAACTTTGCTGCATTAAGATACTGACGACCAAGGATAGGCCTAAGCTCTCTTGCATAGGTATTCTCAAGTGGCTGCATTATTCGAGTCATTTCAAACAGGAAAGCCCTGCGAGCTCTTCTATTTGTAATATTAATCATTCTTCACCAGCCGCCTCAAATGTGCCGCCTCTACTATTACAATGGGATCTTGCTGACGCAGCCGTCCATGAGCCCTTTTTATATCTTAAAGCCTGTACCGACGCCTTACCATCTTTTATTCCGAATATGTAATCTACACATTTATTATCACTTCTTCTATAACAGTTAACTCTATTAAAACTATCAAATTGATCAGGGGGTTTTAAACGACAAGCATGCTCATTCGGATATGGTTTGCCTTCATCTGGCATAGCATCTGGTGGTAATTCTTTAACATCAAACGATTCATCCTTTTTATTACCACCATATGTAAAGCCAAGCATATCATCTATTTCATCATCAGAATATCCCTGCTCAATCAGATTCATTCTAATATTGTCTTCTTCTTCAACTTCCTCTTCTTCACTTTCTTCATCCTCAGCAACTCCAAGAGGGATCATCGTGGCTGGAACCAGGATGACATCACCAGGCTTATCTGTTGGCTCATACTGCTCTAATCCAACCATCTCGCGCTTTTCATTTATAGTCAGAAAGTCACTCCCTTGTGCTCTCTCCCACAGCTTATCCCTCTTATATGAAAGTGCTGGGACGTTATCGAGGATATAATCTGCAAATACATTCTCTTCTTTTTGGAAAAGCCAATTATTCAGCTCACCTTTAAAATAATTCAAATAAAAGAATATAGTAGTTTCCCAAAAATCAGCCCTCGCTTCGCGATAGTTAGCATAGGTACTATCACCAGGGATACCAAGAAGCTGAGGTGGTACTCCATAACCAAGCGCGATCCTTCTTGCCAATTCCCTACCACCCTCTGTGAAATCGAGATCTTTTGGTGCCCAGGCGTACGGTTCAGCCTTTGTCCCGGATTCACCAGTTATAATAATATTCTTCCCAGCATTCTTCGCACCCGTATGCTGTTCACGAAGGTGACGTTCGAGGGCATCAAATCCCTCCTCCCCGAGTGCACCAACAAGGGTAAACACCATCCCAGGACGGCCCTCATTATCAAGTATTGATTTGTTCCATTCAGTAGCTTGATTTGATGAATCTATCTCTCTGGCGGTGGGCTCTGTCACCGATGCTCCCCACCAATCATCAGTCGGGTGGAATGATTTTAATTGCAATACATCACATTGACCTGTAATGTCATCAACCTCCCAATTAGTTTCATTCGAGCCAACCCGATAGGTAAAGCCGGATAGCTTTCCTTCAGATGTATTTATCTTCATCCTATCAGGTCTTAATACATAGAGTTCCTTTGGGATACCTTTATTTTTTCCTGACGATGGGGATACTCTCTCAATAAATGAATTACCACAAATCAACAAATATGAGGTCAACGATAGCATCAGAAATTCAAAACTATCACTTGGATTTGCTCTATGGAATAGATCATTTACAGGATGTTCTAAGAAATATTCTCTGTTATCATCATCGATATTCTTGAATACTTTCCAAGGGACGGAACAGACTGATTTAGCTATCTTATCTATACACTTGAAAGCGATGACATTCTTGAGATAGGATTCCTTTGCAAAGTTTTCATAATCGTTAGGTGTCCATACTGCCCCACCCATACCAACAGAAACCATCCCGGCTGTTCTGCTTTCTTTCCTCTCGCCTCTTTTAAACCAATTAAAAAATCTCATTTTTCTATGACCCCTCATCATATATCATCAGGGAATAGGGTTCGCCTGGCGCAGTCCTTGAATCATTAAATGTAACATGAGCCCAAAAGGTCCACATACCCGATGTTCCAAGAGTTTGTCCTGCTGAAAAATCCTTATAAACGATCCCATTTAGTTCATCACTAACTGTGGCGGCCCATGAACCCTCGACCCCATTTGGATCTTTATATTTTATCACAACCGACTGGGCACCCGAAAGTGTTTGCCCAATATGTGCGATTATTCTCAAATAATCCTGGTTTTTATATACTTTCATAATCCATTCTCTATTTTAACGGTGAACTAAACTCTATATATCTTAAAGTAGTGACTTCAGCACTACTGCTGCTTGAACTACTACTACTTGATTCCGATGATGAGCTTGAACTTGACGACTCAGACGATGAGCTGCTTGATTCAGACGAACTTGATGAACTGCTACTTGATGATTCAGAAGACGATGACGATGATGATGAACTTGAACTTGATGACTCAGACGAACTTGATGAACTACTGCTGCTTGATTCAGACGATGAACTTGACGAACTTGAGGATTCAGATGAGCTTGAACTGCTGCTAGAAGATTCTGAAGACGACGATGATGATTCAGACGAGCTTGAACTACTGCTTGATGATTCTGACGACGAGCTTGACGACCGAGAAGAGGAGCTTGACGACCGAGAAGAGGAGCTTGATGATTCAGACGATGATGATGAATGAGAAGAACTAAGACTTGATGAACTCGATGATTCAGATGAAGATGAAGACGATTCAGATGAAGATGAAGACGATTCAGATGAAGATGAGGATGATTCTGATGACGATGACGAACTACTGCTGCTTGACATTGATGAAGATGAACTTGAACTACTACTACTTGATTCTGATGATGATGATGATCCAGACGATTCAGATGAACTTGATGATTCAGAAGATGATGAACTCGAACTTGATGATTCAGAAGATGATGAACTCGAACTTGATGATTCAGAAGAGGATGAAGAACTTGATGAACTTGATGATTCAGAAGATGATGAACTCGAACTTGATGATTCAGAGGAACTTGAAGAACTTGAGCTTGATGATTCTGATGAACTACTACTCGATGATTCTGAAGAACTTGAGCTGCTACTCGATGATTCAGATGACGATGATGAACTGCTTGATTCTGACGATGATGATAAGCTACTACTTGACGATTTAGATGAAGAAGATGAACTTGATGATGAGGATGAGCTTGTACTTGATGAACTCGATGATTCAGAGGATGAACTCGATGATTCTGATGATGAGCTTGATGATTCCGAAGATGAGCTACTGCTACTACTCGATCCAGATGATTCCGATGAACTACTGCTTGAAGATTGTGACGATGAACTTGATGACAGAGACGAAGATGACGATGAAACAGAGCTCGATGACTCAGATGAGCTTGAGGAATCAGAAGAACTTGAAACACCAGATGATGAGCTTGACTCAGACGAAGAAGATGAACTACTGCTACTTGACTCAGAAGATGACGATGAACTGGATGACTCTGATGAACTCGATGAGCTACTACTACTTGATTCTGATGATGACGATGAACTACTACTTGATGATTCAGACGATGAGCTTGAAGATGAACTACTTGACTCTGATGATGAGCTTGAAGATGAACTGCTTGATTCTGATGAGGATGATGACATCTTTGATGATGCCGAAGACGAACTTGAACTACTGCTACTTGACTGAGAAGAGGAGCTTGAAGAAAGAGAAGATGAACTTGATGACTCTGATGAACTCGATGAGCTACTACTACTTGATTCCGATGAACTTGACGATTCCGATGAAGATGATGAGCTACTGCTTGATGATTCAGATGATGATGATGAACTCGAACTGGATGATTCAGATGAGGAAGACAAACTGCTACTGGACGATTCAGATGAAGAGCTTGAAGACGAACTTGAAGATTCAGACGAACTTGATGAACTACTGCTGCTTGATTCAGACGAACTTGAAGAACTACTGCTTGATGATTCCGAAGATGAAGATGAGCTCGAACTTGATGATTCCGATGAACTTGATGAACTACTACTGGACGATTCTGATGATGATGATGATTCAGAAGATGAGCTACTGTTGGATGATTCGGATGAGCTTGAGCTGCTACTGCTACTTGATTCTGAAGATGACGAAGAACTGCTTGATTCAGACGAACTTGATGATTCTGACAGCGATGATGAGCTTGAAGATTCAGACGATGAGCTTGATGATTCTGACGATGAACTTGATGACTGAGAAGACGAGCTTGACGACCGAGATGAAGAGCTTGAAGCTCTTTCCAATAATAGAGCATCACTATTTGTCTCTAATAGTAAAGAGCCGCTTTCATCCTCTAATAAAAGTTCATCAAGTGCCATCTATTAAAACTCCACAATATATTTAAAGGTAGAAGGAAATTCAATTATCTCCCAATCATCAAAAACTGCTGTCAGACTGCTTGAGCTTGAACTTGCTGAGCTTGAACTGCTACTGCTTGATTCAGACGACTCAGATGAAGATGATGATGAACTACTTGATGATTCAGATGAAGAAGAAGAACTGCTGCTACTACTGGATTCAGAGGATGAACTTGAACTTGAACTTGATGACTCCGACGATGAAGATGATGATGATGAACTACTGCTTGATGATTCAGATGATGAAGATGAAGACGAGCTGCTTGATTCTGACGAAGATGATGATGAACTACTTGATGATTCAGATGAACTTGACGAGCTTGAACTACTCGATTCAGATGATGATGAAGATGAACTACTGCTTGATTCTGACGAAGATGATGATAAACTACTGCTTGATTCAGAGGAAGATGAAGATGAACTACTGCTTGAACCGCTTGATTCAGATGAAGAACTCGAACTTGAACTGGATGACTCAGATGAAGATGATGAACTGGATGATTCCGATGACGAACTAGATGATAAAACAGATGATCTAGATGAAGATGAACTACTGCTTGAACCGCTTGATTCGGATGAAGAACTCGAACTTGAACTGGATGATTCAGATGAAGATGATGAACTGGATGATTCCGATGACGAACTAGATGATAAAACAGATGATCTAGATGATGATGAACTTGAACTTGAACCGCTTGATTCGGATGAAGAACTCGAACTTGAACTGCTTGATTCAGATGAAGATGATGAACTTGAACTAGATGACTCTGATGAAGATGAAGATGAGCTACTACTCGATGATTCTGATGAGCTTGATGAACTCGAACTGGATGATTCAGATGAAGATGATGAACTACTACTTGACGATTCAGATGAAGATGAAGATGAAGAGCTACTCGACGATTCAGACGAAGATGATGAACTACTACTGCTGCTTGATTCAGAAGATGATGACGATTCTGATGAAGATGAAGAACTACTACTGGATGATTCAGATGAACTTGAACTTGAACTACTACTCGACTCAGACGAAGATGATGAACTCGAACTTGATGACTCAGACGATGATGATGAAGATGAGCTTGCCGCCGCATACTCATCAAAGCCAATATCCCAAGCACTGCGGGTATCGCCATCTATGTCATCATCAAATGCGAAATTCCCATCAGCCGAAAGATCGGTGCCGTTACCACGGCAAACCGTATCATCACTATCTAGATGATAATCGTCATTATCTGAATCTACATAGGTTGGATTTCCCTCTCCTTCGTCTATGTTGGTCGTATCGGTTACTGTTCCGCTGATCCCAACTGTTGCTTTTAATACATTATTTGTTGCATAAATAGTTCCAGTGGTTGTACCTGATTCGTTTATCCCTTTGTCTATAGTATGAATTGTATTGTTAAAAATATAAATATCGCCAGCTGGTTCTTGGCAACGTACACCCTCATTACTATCTAATAATAAATTATTGACAAAATATACTTCACCGGAATCAGGTCGGCCATATATACATCTATTGTCCACTCCTGCATTCGTACTTTCGTAAACCAGGCAACCAACAACAGCCGAATAACCAGAGTTAGAATCAAATTGTATGGTATTAATATAATTATTACCCGAAGTTGTTTTTGCTACAAGGTCTTGAATATACTGATATTCTTCGTCACAATTAATGACATAATTTTCTGGTGCCGATCTATGAAATTCGGCGCAACTGCCATCACTTTTCGGAATACCGGAGTGTTTTGCCCCAGATGCAGGGCGGACAATACGGCAATAAGCAGCAGAATAAGTACCGCCACCCAGGATGACTCTATCATCATGCGCCCCGGCATAAACCTCTAAAACCTCTGAAACCTCAGAAGAAGTTAAATCATTATCAGTAGCCGCCTCCCATGTAGCAACAGACGAGTAGTCCTTACCACCACCAGAATCATAGCTACTGACATTTTCGTTTGTACCGGTTCTGCGACTGCTTGCCATTACAGGTAATTTCCAGTGACCTTATCAAACACAAGCCCTTCAACTCGAAAAGGCTTTCGAGGTGCAAGATAAGTTAGATTATCTTCATCCAAAATCATAAATGGTTGATAGATATCATTCGGGTTTTTTGCTCGATCAATATCAAAATCAGGAAAGTATTCTTTTAAGGTTCTTAACGGAATACAATAACGGCGCTTTTCATATCTTTTCCGCTTTTCCTCAAACCATCCTAAATATAGAGTTTTATCGTCAAATGCAGGCCCATCAAGTTTCCACAAATCTGTTTCTTCAAGCCCCTCAATTCTTAACCATATATAATCTTTTGTTTCCTTTGTACCGATCACATAATGAGGGTTGCGGACCGCAATAATATCTCCCACACAAGCCCTTTCGCTCGCTGGTATGTCGGGGCGATTAACAGTCAACACCGCCACTTCTACAACCGGCCATTTTCTCCAACGATAACCCATGATCAATCATCCTTTGATATTCGATTAACTACCGCATCCTTTAAATCCTGCAATGTTTTATTCGGCAGATTTGGCAAGGCCGCAACACCCGTTTTTACATCAGCGAGATTGTTCGCATTTGCTATGACCGTCTTATAGTCCATCAGCCATTCACGGACTGCGTTAAACTGATGCTCGATTAAAACATCAAATGTAGCTACCAGCAATCGCCGCATCGCAGGGTTTATATTGATCATATTACGAGCGCTATCAGCCTCTTGCTCTTTTTCATCATCATCTTCATACGCCTGATAGCCGTCTATTTCCTGCTGAGTAGAGTTGCGCACCGTGGTATCGTCCCATTTTTTAGATATGCCGAGTATGCGACGTTCACCAGTTTCAATATCAATGTAATTTGTTCCGTCAGTAAATGTAGGGTCAGTCAGCACTCCCCAGTATTTTGGGTCTGAATCAGCAAAGGTCTGCCCTTTTGTGGATATTTTGATTACTTCTCCAGATGACTTTCTATATAATACGGTTGTTGCCATTTTACTTTCCTTCTGTTACAAATTTATATACAATTTTAGTGCTCATGGAACCGCGTGCATATTTTTCGGTCCTAATGGTTTCACGAGCAATAGACAAGGGTCCGAATGCTCGCTTGTCCTCCCGTATTTATCCGTATATGTCGCAGTATAGACATGTTCCTCATTTGGTAGACCTGATATATCATACCTGATTGACAAATCGTTTTCCAGTGCAATGTTATCAGCCACGATGATACCATCAGCGTATATGGTTGCCGATACGGGGCATTCAGTCAATTCCTCATCCCCACAAGGTCCATAAGGATCACTAATTAGATACGGTCCAGCCTGGCATATACTTACCATCACCAATACTGCCAAAATTGCTAAGAATAGTTTTTTCATTTCTTCTCCTTAGTTTATCGAAACTCCCTGAAAAGATACGCCTTGGATGTTTGCATTTGTGCCATCTCCTTCCAACCCATAAGCCCCGATAATCCAAGTTGGATGCTGGTCTTCTTGAGCTTCGATTGTTACTGACGGTGGCGATGCTGTGTGATTTGTAATGTCGGGGTCAAGTAAATCATCGTAAGAATCTCCAAGGTCGTAGCCAGCATTAGCCACTACCCCATCAGCCGTACTTGTCGGCCAAAACTCGTCCGAAGCTGGATTTTTAAAGTCGGGATTATCGTCATAATTGTCGCCAGCATAGGACTGGCTGTTTAATTGAGTCGCAGTATAGTTTGATCCCTCAATTTCTGCAAAAGTATGTCCATCTGCATCTTGATTGTAGTCATCACAAATATTATTATAAAACTCATAGCCAGACACAAGACCCTCAGTATCTACTACAAATATACATTCTCCACCGACCTTTTTGATAGCGTTATTATATATCTTATTTCCTATTACATCCCCAAGTCCACCGTCTATAGCACTAAGTTTTATGCCATGATTGTTTGAGTTGTTATCGTTATCATAGATAGTATTATTATAGATCAAATTATTTGAGCTGTCATACGATGCATCTGTATACGATAGTATATCTATGCAGCCTTGATCTGATCTTGGGTGTTTAGCATTATTGCAAGACAAAACATTACCATAAATTTCGTTACTGTCGCCGCCGTATATTTCGATACCTTGCCCGTGATTTTTGCAGTAGTTAAATCTTATAATATTGCTATCAGAATTATAGTTAAACCCAATGCAAAAATCCTCATGAGTAGATGACTCGTAAAAATAATTGTATTGTGTTGTATTATTCGTTCCATTTTGGTGCTGAACGCCCCCGTGGTCACTACCTGTACAATGGTTATATTGAAAAGTGTTGCTATCACCACATACCTGAAAACAATCACCACCAGAGGGAGCGGTTTCATCATCTTGGTCATCCAAATCAATTAAATTATATTCTATTAAATTGCTGTCTCCCCCATTGTCGCCATAACAACCGGCCTCTATACCTTCGCTGACATAGAAAATATAGTTATACCTTGCCTTGTTATTATTAGACCTAAACCGTATCCCATATTCTGCTGTATCCAATTTTAGAGAATTTATCTCTATATAAGTTGAAGTAGCACTATCGGGAGTTACAATAAGGTCGGTCGAATCATAAGTCCCATAGAATCGGGGCTTTGTTAGTCCCCCCGAACAGTTTTGCCCAAAAGTTTCGTTTCCGCCATCCTCGTGACTGCCGTCTGCGTTATAAGCGCCAATTATTATATAATCCCCGGAAGTACCGCTGTTCGAAATGGAGATGTTTCCGTTATAAGCCGTTCCGCATAATTGGCGGTAATCGTTACCAGTAGTGATAGTTAGGTCGGACCACTCATCAACAGGACCATCAGCCCCACCATCACATACATGAGTAGTGCCATCACCAGGAGTACCGCAATCAGGATTGATATAGTAATCCGCTCCCCACCCAGGCAAAGCGAAAGCTAAAATAAGAAGTATATATATGTAAAGAAGTCTTTTAATCATCCGCGCTTATCCTGTTTCTAATTGCATTAAAAGCCTGTGAATAGTCTATTTGCGGCAGACCATGTTGCGCTCGTAAAACGTTTAGTTGATCGACAAGCTCTTTTATTAAAGCGATAAAAATTCTTCTATACTTCGGGTCGTTTTGCATTAAGCTTTTTGCATTTTCAGCTATTCGCGCGTTTTCATCGCTTTCAACATATAAATCGAATCCATCAATCTCTTGCTGAGTTGCGTTTCTAACTGTTCCATTGTCATTTATTTTAGTATACCCAAGCCCTCTCGTTCCCTGTGGTGTTCTCCATTCATTTCCATCAGGGAAAGGAGGATCGGTTAGCACCCCAAAATAAGTAGCATCGAACTCTAAAAATTGACTATCGGACACACTTATATCACAAACCTCCCCGCTTGAAATGCGATATAAGACAGTCGTTGCACTTGCGAAGTTAAACGATAAGAAAATAAAGATTGCAGCTAAAATTGTTTTTTTCATAGTATAAATCCTTATGGAGTATAACAAGTCCAGGTTCCCTGGTTTTCCCACACTACCCATGTGCCATCAGTACGGCCGCGTAGTACAACAAAATCCCCAGCGGCTTTAGCGCTGTTATTTGTGATACCTTGCCCCTGTGTACAAGTAGTTCCATTAGGCAAAATAATGTAATCCGTTGCATTTGGCTTTATCTGTAATGCATAGGTATTATTTCTATCCATTGCTCGTAATGTGCTTCCAACATCTGTATCACATAAACCAGAATCAGGGGCGGTTATAGTCTGGACTGCTCCCGATCCAGTTGCATAAACCTCCTCATAGCAAACAGTGGACGAAGACAGATCATAATCGCCTGTTTGTGCTGTGCTCTTTATACCTGCATCGATATACATTGCCTCAATCCCGGCAGAAGAGTCGATCTTTCTATCTGTCTCCCAGGCATTATCACTTGCATCAAAACGAATTACTTCGGTATGAGTACCATTGATAACACATTCTATCCAAAAGTCACCGTACTCGGCATCCTCGGTAGTGGTAGTAAGATTAGAATATAGAGTGCAGGAAACCTCATCCGCATCATCGGCTCCTGCAGCATCACTATCTCGAAATGGTAATTGAGGATCAGTATTACCCTCTGAATCTATACTTCCAACATTATTCAAATCATAGGTATTAACATCAAGATCCTGCCCAAGGGTGTGGAGAGCTTTAACGAGATTAGATACCTGGATCTTCTTAGATACCCCACCATCATTAATATAGATCTCATCCGAATCAGCAGGGATAGCAGCTAATTCCGTAAGATCAGAAAGCTTAGAGCTTGCTCCTACTCCAGCCGCAGCATCCAAATCCTCCTCAAGTTTGCTATCTTCTAAAGCCTCAATCCTGCGGTCAAGATCAACAATCATCTTAGGAGTAGCACAACCTGCCAATAACAAAATTAAAAATAATAAAAATAGTCTTTTCATGCTGGTATCCCCACAAAGAATATTTTATCGACTACACCGTCCGCTTCCCTGATAAGGTCAGTCTGTGGCTCAATGATCAGAATCTTCTCCTCCAATAAACAAATATTGCAGACATGAGCCCCTTGTTGATGTTTGAATGAATGCCCTTTCACCTGCCCGAAAGGAATAGGATTATTAAATTTTAGCTTTACATTCTGCCCTACTTCTCTACTCACAGAGGCGCATAGCTGAAGTGCGAAATCATCACAATCAAATCTATAGCCCCTGAATTTAATTCTTTCTGTTTTATCATGCTTAACCAACCATCGCACATCATCCTCAGTCGGATATTCATATTCGTAATCATTCAGCCAGATATTCTTGCAGTCTGGCCAAAGTTTCCTTATCCTATTTCTAATCTCTTTATACGATATTCCCATATTATAATATACCTTAGTACTAATTTAAAAAGAAAGTTTAATATAGGCTAAATGAGGCTGTTTAAAGCTATGTTCTAAAGCTTTCTATTACCTCACATATATCCTATTTACAGATGTGATCCCTCTCTTACTGTCAATCAGTAGAAGGGATTGCTGAGGGCGTTCAAACCCGACCTTAGATGCAATCGAGTAAGCACTATAACCGATCACTGACCCATTCGCTAAGAATAGATCAGGGTTCATAAATTTATGCCAATGCCCCATTACATCCAAATCTGCTTTACGTCCTTTATTCCATTCCAAGATGGCTTTATTAGCAGGAATCGTCACACCACCTATACCTCCATAATAACGGATTTTATCACCATGATGGAATCGCAACATCACATCATAAATCTGTTTATAAAGGTGGTAGCCCTGCGCGATATCAAAACTAACATTATCATCACCGGCATACCATAGCTCAAGGAATTTATACATTAGCCACTCATAGCTATGCTTCACCCTAGTAGATGCCCGGCTATAACCTTCCTTGCTGTCCCTGCCATGGTTACCATCACAGCCGATAATTATAATTTTATCAAACATCCCTTCTTCTTTCAAAAGACGGATACCTGATATAATCCTATCCAGGCAAAACAGGATCTCTTCCTGAGGACTGCCTTCATTAGTCTCCTTCGCATCATCATAAAACATATTAGTAATTAGATCTCCAAGGAAAGCTAACACGAATGTATTTATTTCAATTCTTGATCGAAGGACATCCACCCATGCTAAACATCCCTGAAAAAATCTCTCTATACTCTCCCTTGCAATCTTACTGTTATAAACATTCAAGCCGCTGACTGTGGCAGGATCAACCACCTCCAGTGAATGCCAATCAGATGCAATCCCAATAATAGTTCCTTCTGCCGTACCAGTCTTCTTAGATCTTGTAATAGGTTTTGGCTCGACATATGATCTTGCCAGTAAATCAAGCCACGAGCTTGACTGCTTAAACTGTTCAAAATCATCCCTTAGCAAATTGTAATCATTATCCTTACGTCTTAATTGGCGCCTAAGGTTTTCAATCGCGGCATCTACCTCATGTTGTTTTGCGGCATCTACCTCTTCTTTAAATTTCTCAATAGGAGTCTTTTTTTCATCAGTCATATGGATTACCTCCACCCATTAATTATTTCTCTCATTTTATCAATTATATCAGGATGGCCCCATATAATAACTCCATCCTTGCGGACTTGAAGATGCTTATACTCCTCGGCATATCGCCTCCACTTACCAATCGAGACACCGCATTTAATCCTGAAATCTTTATCCTCCATGTAGCCAGGTTCATCATTGATTACCAAGCACTTATCAATTCCTTCCTCTATCTTTTTAGGTATAATGTAGCCATCATCATACTTGCTTCTAAACTCATTTAGGGTTCCAGCTGAAATATCTCCCTTCTTAATAGTAGATTGAATAATTGATCCTTTCCTGAATTTATTGATCACTTTTCTAATTGTTGCCCTATGGACACCTAATCTTTTAGCTAATTCGGTTTTATTGAGTGTTGGCCCATATTCATCATACTCGTCTAATATTTGATCTTTAATCTCATCCGGCAATGGTTTCATTCTTCAGCCTCCATGAATTCTATCAGGTAATCCATGATGTCTCTCTTACTAAGCTCAAGCAAGAAAAATAAATCACTGATTTTTATTTCTCTATCTCGAGAGCCCATCTTTATTACTCTATGAGATTCACCTTGAGCCATCAGTACAAAGTCATCAAACTTGTCATCGGAAATTATATCTTCAACCTCGGATAGGAACTCCTTGGCATTGTACATTCTGTGGTAATTTCTATAATCCGATAATTTTTCTACCATTATTTAATCACATGGAAACTGGAGCTTGGAGCTATATAAATCATCAATTACATACTCTGTATCATAATCATAATCAATTTTATGTGATACAGAGATATTACCATAAAACCAATCTAACCAATCAGCAAAAGCCTCACTCTGTTTACAATCCTCGCAGGGTGGATACCTTTTATCAAGATCCTTGTGCTGGCAGGTCTTGCACGGGCACCGTATCTCTTCCACAACTCGAAACAACTTCACTCGATAGCTCCTTTGCCAGATTCGGATAATACTTTCTAAGGAGATTCTCCAGCCTTTCAGAAACCGCTATCTCACCCAGTCGATTTCTATCTAGCCCATGCGTTTCCCAACTGATTTTATTCATTGGATTGAAATGTAGGACCTTGACCGGTTTCTCAGATCGATTATATCTCTTGACGAACCCACTGCAACCGACATTATACGTATTATCGACTACGGTAACCCTATCCCTAAATTTCTTCGATTTTAAAACTCTATTAATCGTTGGTTCTTCTTTCTCTTCCCCTTCCGATAATAAAAATTCTATTACATTAACTATATCCCTTGCCGAATACCTCCAAAAAATACTCCCTCCGTTAAACTTAGAGGTTGAGTATGTTGTAATACCAACATCCTTAATATCAGGTGGGCAATCGATTTGGTTATTCTCCCAACAATCCAAATCATGTGACCATATGATTTCTCCCGCTAATCGGAACTCATTCTTATTAGAGAATATATGATCGACGCCAAACATCTTACTCCCAGTCCAGCAATGCTTGTTTGGTTGCCATTTTACAGTCTTTACACCCATAAATTCAAAATCAAAATTAGCGAGAATAAGGATAGAATCTGGATTCCATTCAAGGTCAAGACTATTTTCTATTTGAGCTTTCAGGATAGTTTCAACACTTTCCTGCCCGTACTTGTGGTGTCCTTTGCGGGCATTGGCAACCATGAAATTAATCATATTATTTATTACCCATCCCTTTAATTATTTTATCACCGACTACTCTCACACCTGCATAAAGGCCAAGCATTGTCACTATATCAGATAGCAAGGTTATGGCAGCTTCTGGAATATCTTTAACCCATATCGTAAGGCCACCTATAATAATCAATCCAGATATCGCCAATGTTCTATCAAGCTTAAATAGAGACATTTGAACTGGCTTTAATTTTTCCATCTTTTCTTTTTCCATTTTATGTTAACCTAACCCTGTTAAATATATCTGAGGTAAATCAAGGAAGCCAATGAATTCTGGCTCCGTTGTTAGCGCTTTCCACCATGCATCATTCTTAGCGAATGGATGGCGACAGAAGTTCCCTTTCTTATCTTTTATTATTAGCCAATATCTACAATCGTGGTCAAGGCATACAACAAAACCAATGACGTTACATTTTATCAGTCGATATATTGGTATCATGCCAATGCTCATCTGAAAAAATCTCTCAGGTGATATTGTATACGAGCTGCCTTTCATCTTAATTAAACCGAGTGAATTATTATCCATACATTACTTCTCCTCTATGTCAAAAACAACCATCCAGACTGGGATGTATCTCTTGCAAAAACAATTCTTACTATCACTTAGACACTTACGGCAATCACCTGAATCATCAAACGGCTCCCTTGGCGGCCTTAATTGATGTATACAAACTTTCCTTGGCGCTTTCATATCTCAATGTGCTCTGTGAAGTTTTTAATTAATTTCGCCTTGCCCCAATGCTTACCTTTGTTAGCTTGATATCGCTTATATTTAAGATTCAGTAGGCTAATAAGAGTATTTTTCCTCTGCTGATATCTCCAATCCGTATGGGGGTAATTATCAGTAGGGTGTCTTTTAT
This sequence comes from Candidatus Borrarchaeota archaeon, assembly GCA_016840645.1. The sequence continues at coordinate 71,883 of JAEORY010000001.1, forward strand.
GATCATCAACATGAGAGAAGAATTTACCACCAAAGAATAAACAGGTAAAACCAGAGCAAAGGGCTCGATGGAGTAGATCAACGTCATCAAATCCATATCCTTCTATATCCTCATCATAACCGCCAAGCCACATAAAATCCTTCTTGAAAAATCCCAGCCTTCCTCTGTTCTTCTGTTTGCTTTTTAAAAAAACAGGTTTCTTTATCCCTTGGTTAGCTAAGAAATTAATATATGATACGAAATCTTTTTTCACAAAATGATCAGCATCAACACTGTTAACGATATCCCCTTGTGCAAGCTTGAAGGCAATATTACGGCTATGAGTCATACTATAATATTTTGGTTCCGTAGTATGGTAGTAATTAACGATGCCAGCATTGATAAGCATCATCAACTCATCTTTAACCCATTCATCCATATCATCCTGGCTGTTATAATTAAGGAGGACGAACTCAGTCTTGCATTTGAAGCTATAGGAATCAGTAATGTTCTTCAGATAGGTCTTCTTCAGATTTTCGGTGCGACCCATACAGGTCGTACAGATAGATATCCGATAATACTTTTTAACTGGCTTATTATATGGACCGCGATCAAAACGCCTTGGTACAAAATCCCAAACATCATCCCTTAATATTTCCTGCATCAAATTATCAGGCATTATCTCCTCACAAAACACATCAATGTATTTCTAAACCAATCAAAGTCAGCCGACAAACGAAACATTCTCGTCCTCATAACATCATGCTCATAACATCTCTTCCGAAACTCATCAATGACATAGTCATTAGGCTGGCAATTGACATGCCCTGATGCACTATATTGCCCCGGCACTGCCCAGCTTAAAACAAGATATTTACGAGATAATTTGCATACATTCTCAATAAACTGCTGCTCGTGCTTCTTAGGGATATGTTCACCCACCTCAAGACACAACGAGAAATCAAAATAATAGATATCATGAATTGGTTTAGATAAATCTACCTGGACTATATCCTCATAAATGCCAAGCATGGTGACATCAGCGGTGCCTTCCAGCCCAACAATATCCCATCCCTTATCTGCAAAGTACCTGCAATACATTCCAGAGCCACATCCAATATCCACCGCCTTCATTGGCAGCGAATACAAATTATGGATTGCAGCGGCAAGTGACTCATCAAACTTATGCCGCTTCTTAGCTATTTTCAGGGACCATATCCCGGTTTCAGGATCTACATTCATTTTTTACCAACCAAACATGCTCCTCAAATGTTTCTATATTTTCTTCGCCGAATACTTCATCAACCGCTTGCTTCACCCCACTCCAATGATTTCCATAGTCATGCCCTGTAAACAAACCGTTCTTTTTAACCTTCGAAAGCCAGGCTTTTATATCAGCCATTACATGGCGGTAATAGTGATTGGCATCGAGAAAAGAGAGATCAAAGTAGGCATCAGGAAATATATTAGCAGATATAACCGAATTCATCCTTAGGACGTGCAACTGAGGATAATATCTCATCAAACGGCAGCAGTAGAAATACATCTCTTCCCAGTGCTCGCTTGAACGGTTGGATTGTTTGCCATGCCCATCACTCATAACTTTCCATTCATCCACCGCCCAGTATTCTTTTATACTCGGGCAGGTCTTAAGCAGGCGTTTAGTCGTATCGCTTTTCCAAATGCCTATCTCGATTACATTTTCACATTTATGCTTATTTATAAGCTCTATGAGTGCATCTGAATGCCTAACTTTCATTCTTCTTTATCCATATACTTGATGGTCTCAGAAAGGTAATGCCATCTTCACTAAACATTTCATCCACCGCCTGCTTAACCCCTGTATGATTTGGTTCATTATAATCGTGGCCCATAAATAAACCGTTATTTTTAACCTTCGAAAGCCAGGCTTTTATATCAGCCATTACATGGCGGTAATAGTGATTGGCATCAATATAGATCAAATCAGCGTATCGGTCAGGAAAGATAGAGGCTGCTTTAGCTGAATCACTCCTTATAACTCGTAGTTGAGGAAACCACTTAACCATCATCTCACAAGCATAAAGATGAATAAGATCCCAATTATCTTGGGATCTCTCGCCCATCCTACCGTGACCGTCTCCAAGATACCGCCATTGATCCACTGCATAATATTCCTTAATAATATTATAGCATACAGGATGCTTGCTCATAATATGCTTTATCAAACCACTTTTCCAGATGCCTACCTCGATTATCTTCTCACATTTATGATGTTTGATTATATTTGCGATCACAGAATGGTGGTGTTCGTTTGGCTTCCTAACTCTTGTACTCATAACTTATACCTTATACCTTATTATAAATTCTCTTCAACTAACTCTATAAATTTCTCTACCCGTTTCGTCATCGAGAACCTTTCTCTGACAAATCTCATGCCCTCACTAGCAATTCTTTTTCTTTCGTCAGGATGGTTTAAATAAAAATTAATCTTATCTACAAAGTCATCAATATTATCAAAATCAACAAAGTGTTTCCCTGGCTCATATCCAAGGAATGAGTAATCTGGTGCAGTACTATCAGAAATTAATAATGTGCCACAAGCCATTACCTCATTTACACGATTATTCAGAATACCTAATTTAATAGATTCATTTATACAAATTTTAGATTGGTTAATCTTGACTACATAATCATCCCAACCCACCTTACTGGTAAAGGTCGTTATATTCGGGAGGTCTTTAATAGCACATATCATACTTTTTCTATATCTATAAAAAGATTTTCGACTTGCATACATTGCAGAAACATCGAAAATCTTTTCAACATCTAACTTTCTAAATCTCTTTATCTCAACACCCGCTGGTAGTAAGAAAACCTTCTCTGATATACCTCGCTTTTTTAAATAGTCAACAGTAGGAATTACCTGTCCAAAAGCAATATCAAATTTATGGCTACTAAAAAAATACTCATGCTTTCGCCCATAACTACACTCAGGGTTAGCCTCAAAAAAGCCAGCGGAGATACATACCTTAGGAATTTTCACCTCATTAAATCCTGGAACTATTATCTCAGAATACGACCATAAAATAATGTCTGGTTTAGGCCACATCATATCAATGATATCTTGTAATAGCATTTTTTTATTATAAAATGCTGTATATCCCTTGCCCCAAAAAGTTACATTATGATGGCGAGCTAATTCCTCACGAAATAATTCCTCATGCCAATCAATTCTCCGACCCTTCCTCATTCGATCATAGACATCATATATACGTTTCGGGCCAATCAATAAAATATTCACTGATACATCTCTTTTTTAATTCTTTTAATAACTCTATTAATACCAGACCAAACATCAATAGATGGAGTAAATTTTAAAATATTCTCTTGGAAAAACAAATCAGGTATTTTAGTAAGTGTCATCCTATCTGGCAACTTCTTAAATTTTATCAGATCATTATCAATACCCAATCCATGGGCTATAAATTTTGCTACTGTACTCATTTTAACAACTTTTGGATGCCCTATATTAATGACATTATATTTTATCAAAGAAAAATCAGTATTAAGTAAACGGCTAAATGCAACCATCGCATCATCAATATGCATCCAACTTCTTCTTGATCCACTATGAACTTTTATATCTCTTCCTGCATATAAATCTGAAACAAATCTAATAATAGCGCTTCTATGATTACCAATAACTTCATTTCCCCCATAAATCATAAATGGTCTAACCGTAACACAACTCAAACCATAATTCTTAATTTCATAATCTACTAACTGTTCAGCAAGATATTTGCTAATACCATAACGATTATTAGGATTAGGAGTTAATTTTTCTGACATAATTTCATTAGTATTACCATAAACTTCAGATGTAGAAAAATTAATTAAAGAAGCACCATACTTTTTACAGATTTGAATAACATTATTTGTACCAGTAACATTAGTATCAATGGCTAACTGAGCCTCTTTTTCACACGTAACCCTGCTAACAAATCCAGCCATATGATAAACGAATTCAGGTTTAAAACTATCAATAATAGAACTAGAACAAGGATATTTAATATCCCATTGAATATAATCATCTTCATGCAAAGATACGATATCTACCCTCAATACATCATGTGAAAGAGATCTTAAATAAGGAACAAGTTCGCAACCAATATTACCCTCACTGCCAGTTACTAATATCCTCATTGCCTACAAAATTATCCAAATCTTATACAGTATATATCCACCAATTCCGAATATAACCATAAGCAACAAAACGATTATCAAAAGGGTAAATTCAACACTCATATCATCCAACATAGCCAAATAAAGAAGGCGACTGCCATCAGGCAAGCCGCTACCCTGCAAAACCCTGCCATCCACTTAATAAAGTATTCTAACCCTCCACCTTTCCCATAATAGTCAGACAGATCAGGATCAGGTTCTGGCAAATTAGTAATCAACATAATAACTCCTCTAATATTGATACCCACCTGGTGGGATCGAGGTTATCCTTTGCCCACTGCTTAGCGTTCATCCCCATTGCCAAGCGGTATGTTTCTTTCCTTTCCATCAGCTTCAAAGCATACTGAAAACCGTCATAATCTATGCATTGGAATCCGGTATCACCATGAACCACGCGATCGGCTGTTCCATCCCTTGGCTCAGTAAGTACTGGTAATCCGGCGGCCAGAGCCTCCGCCACAACTCTTGGATATTGATCTCTCCACCGGTTGCTAGTTCGATAGAGATACACATGGCCTCTTGAAAGGAAATCTGTGATGGGCATTGCGTTCCATTCGTAAAACTGCATCCTTTTATTTCCTCGGAAATGATTAACCAGTTCAGATGGTGCGGCCATAAATTCAAATCTTGCTGACTTGACATTCTTCAATAACCTCTCATAGAATTTCGTATCAAGATCTTTATCAAGGCATTTCTGCCATACATGGATTTTATCGCCCCCTGTGGATTCTGTGGTGACAAACTTTCGCTTATCGGGTTTACAGTGCTTAAGGACTACAAGCTCATCATCCTTACTTCTCTTCGACGGTTCAATATCAAGGAATTTATTCAGATCTATTGCGCCGAAAAGGACAATCTGCTTTGTACTGTCAAATCCAATCTGATCCCTTGCCCATTCCTGCTGCTTCTCTTTATTCTGAAAGATGACGGCTTTCAACTTTCCAGACTCACTCAACCAATCACATTTTGGTAATGGACCGTTGACATAATTTATACCAACTATCAGCGAGCGACATCTATCAACTAGTTGCCTCGATATCGGGTTCTTGACGAAATCCCATACTCTATCATTGGCATAAAATAGGATAGGCGAATTATCGATATGATTGATCATTCCTTCTTTAAAACTGCATGGCTCAGGTTTAAATAACGAGGCATTACGTTCATTCACTTTTCCCCAAGGGTATAGCTTAACTTGCCACCCAGCTTGCCTCAGCAAATTTGCAATCATACAAAAGGACTGCTCCCCACCACCATCAGTATTCATATTGCCAAGTAGATTAATCCTTTTATCTGTATAACTATTTATCTGCCTAGCTTTATCTCGGTCATAAATATAATCCTGCTTATCCTTGTCATATCCAACTGCATCATATTTATCACGATTATAAACATATGGTTCATTTGGACGACGTTGCCCAGGTTTAAGACTAATATCATTCTTTTGAGAAGTAGGAAGATATTCCGTATCTTCTTTATATAAATCTTCCGTCATAAAATCATGGTCTTTAGTCTCAGGCAGTGGAGTTATAGGGGCATCTTTTAATTCTTCCATCTCATCTTTTAATTCTACGACGGATTCCTTGACTTCTTTCATTTTATTTTTCAGCTCACTAGTGCCACTCCCAAGTGCACCATATCTATAAATCATCTTTAGTCTCCCACTTGTTCCATCTTGATATCGATACATATCTCCCTCATAGTATCGTTCTATAGCACGGATGACGTCATCCGCTTTTATTGTGTCCATACATGCCTGCACCTTTTTACCATCAACATCATGGGTTCTATAGCATAGACTCTTATTATGTTTCTCGTCCTTTTCAACTGGCTCAATCCTTGCTCTCCAGCACGCAGGCTGGCAGCAGCTATGAGCTCCATTCGTATGAAGGATCTGGTGATTGCAATACCAAGACCATGTCGTAGGCTCCCGACCACCAAATATTGATACACAAGGCTTACGGCCCTTACCTATCTTGGAGGGAATGGCGGCGGTAAGATGCATGAGAAATGATGGCACGCAAACGGTGCCAGTAGCATGATAAACAAGGGGTATCAGCCCTCGAATATCATCGTTGAAATAATCAATAAGGTTAATTGTATTCTTAAGATCAAATTGAATGTGTTCACTCTTGCCAATTACGACGAATTTTATTTTCCCTTCAAAATAATCAATAACATCTTGAAACCGCCGCCAATCCCACAGCTTAGCCGTAAAGTCCCACTTACCTCCTGGCGCGATGACCCAGTATTCCTTCACTCCATAATCACGTTCAATAAGATTGTTTTCTTTCTCTTCTGATGTTAGATGAATATCACCTCTCTGCCTGGCAAACTCTTTACAATGTTTTTTATATCTCTCCCTCAGAGAGATGAATGGCTCTCTGGCGTTTTGGTTCTTCCCGGGGTTCCCCAAAGACGGATCACCTACTGACCCGTTGGCAAAGGACGCGCAAAACTCTCCGAGGGAGATTGGAAGAGGCTGGTGTAAGTCAGCGACGGCAATCATATCAAGCAAAAACATAGTAGTAAAATGAATAGCAGCATTATTCGCATTACCTACCGCTGGGTAACCAACCTCGTAAAACTCAACTCCTGGCTGATTCTTGTTTAATCCACGTTCAAGATATGGATTGTTTTCCCATAAGAAATTATGATTCGATTCAGCATTAATCAAGATATCGGGGAAGAGTAATTTAAAATCCCTGATACCTGCTGTGAACATCAACGCATCGCCAATACAACGATCATGTTTGAAGACGATCCTACGTTTCTTAGTATCGATATCTGACTGCTTAATATTGGCTGTTTTTGGTACGATTTCTATCTGCATATACTTCTTAATATTACCCAATAGGAGAACGTTTAATATAGGCTAAATCAGGCTGTTTAAAGCTATGTTTTAACCATTAATAAAGACTTAATTCACTAACCTCTTCTTGCAAATAATCAATCAATGCTAAGACCAGCTCGACATCTTTTGGCAAAAATAATCCTTGTTCATCAAATAGAAAAATATCGCTGCTGATGATTAGGAATACTCCACCCACTCTTCTATTCAGTTTAGCAACCTCAACAAGTATGAGGTCTTGAAAATCAGAATAGGTTACATTGCCTTGAACGAATTCCTCCACTTTTGTCGACCACTCATTAAATTTTTCAACATAATCATCGTCAAACAAAGCTGGGCTTTTAGCCGCCACAGTTATAAGTCTTAATGCACGACATGGATTCTCGATCTTTTCAGCAATCAATGAATTCCAAGGATTAGCATCATACTTGTCATAAAGATCACAATCACGATCATTATATATAAACGATGATCCACATGATGATAGCAACAATATACTCAAAATAACAGCTAGTGTTTTCATATCCTTCGCCTTATCCTTTAATATTATCAATCCTTCCATCTACAAAACATCCTAATATTCTTCTACCAACTTTGGTGAATATAATAAATCCAAATAAGAATCCGCCGACCGGAACAGCAAAGCAGACCAAAAAATTCCACCAACTTCTTCTTATCCATTCTTTAATCATTTTGGTTTAGGCAGCATCTCATGAGGCGTTAATATTTTAAAAGGTGGCAACTTATCATCCATATCTGTACCATCACCTCTTCTGGATGATTTTTTAATACCCTCTTTGCCTGTCATCATAGCGGAGCCACCGCGTTCTCCTTTTTTCTTCATAGCCTCAATTATTTTCCTATGCATCTCCTCCGAATATTCTATCTCGTACGCACGTGGTCGTCTGGAACCAGAATAGACGAAAGCCTTTTTAGGATTCATTAAATTGGACAGATCCTGCCAGTGATTGGGCTCCGTATTAATCCAAAAGTAAATCGCACCGTCATTGCTTGGAGAAGGTTCAACGATAAGAGGAGGACTGATGACTTTCGCATTCGGTGGGATATCTTCTTTAACTGGCCAACCCATCATATTCGGCAGGGCAAGGAACAATATGAGGCTATAATAGATCATCATCAAAATAATTGGTACTCGAATTATATAGCTCCCTTTTGTTTTAATAAGATCCCAAATCAACACCGTAGCAAGCAGTATATATCCAACTATTAAACTCCAAGTTATATCAAACATCAATTCACCAACCCTTTCGGAAGATCACTGATAGACATAATCTTACCTTGAGCAGTCATCTCCAATCGAGCAACGGTCGCCTCTTCCCATGATTCACTAAGAATGATCTTCTTGTTAAATATTGGTGTGAGTTTAGGATTCAGCTTATCCATCACCACACTCACCTCTGTCGGCTTATTGGTATTATCCATATAGCGGTGAATATTGATAATCCATTCACCTTTGATAAATCCCCTTATTGTCACAATCTCTTGATTATATGGATATACCACCGTGTCACCACTTGGCAGAAAGACGATATCGTTTATATGCCCTTTATCATCACGATCAATATGGATCAACCCCTTCTCTTTATTTCTGAATGATGCCACATTACCTGCGGGATCGCTTATCCATATATCAATGTCGTCTGACTTCTCATCACTCTCAGGCCAAGTCATCTTGATAACAAACTCAGCTTTTGTTGACAAATCATGCTGTTTTTCTATGATAGGCCGGATCAAAAGAAATGAAATAATAAATAGAAAACCAAACCCCAGTAGAAGGTTGAAAAGAAGATCTGTGAATGCGACATTATCGGTTTTCATTGTTATAAACCTGTATCTGTAATAGAATACTTGCAATCAAGCCAGCAGCCGTGGTGACCAATGCTGTTGACATACCGTGGCTCATTTGACTCAATACAGACTGCATACATTTGACATCCTGGACGTTCACATCCGATAAAGCCACCGATAACATTTTCATAAAACCAAGCACTGTTCCAGTCATACCAAGTTTAGTCATCAACCCGGTACAAAACTTAGGAAAGGTATCATCACCATATTTACGATAGGTAATCGCTCCCATCTGTATCGAGCAGTAAATAAATATGCCAAGGATTAGGAACGATATCTTTGTGAAGTCAGCTTGGTTGACATATTTAAACCCACCATTGATTGCAAAGAATGTCAATCCAACACTTGTCAGAACAACGATTAACCACCATCTTAAAAATTTCATTTTTCTTCCTTTATCAGGCCCCACTCAATCGCTTCATGGGTCCAAAAGTAAGTTGTATCCTCAATCATATCGCTCCATTTCTGCCGTGGTAGATTTGAGTTTCTGCAAAGGACATCAAGGTAGCGTTCTGTCATTAGATCAAACATTCGATCCAAACTCTTAACATCGCCTGCTGACAACTTCGAAGATTCAGAGGATGGGTTGAGCCCAATCTCATGTACCATGAACATTGTATTAGGCAGGGCTGATCTTTTTTCCACTGATAGGAAGATCATCATAGCTGCCGACGCCACAATCCCCGACGCCTCAACCTCCACATTATATTCCTTCTGTAATGCTGCCAGCATATCCCCTACCGCAAACCCACTCTTTGCCACCCCACCGTAGCAGTCAAGGTATATTTTGTAGTCTGTCACATTAGGGTAAAGCTCTCGAATTAATTGGATATCTGACCAAAGGTATACTTCATCCGTTCCTGCTAATGTATAGATTATCTTCACATATGCCGTATTGTTGATGACCTTTGTAATCGAAGAAAGGGTGGGCTCATTGTAAGGAACTTCCATTGTTTTTGTCACTATTTCATCGGCTTTTATTACTGATGGAAAGCTGACAAAAAGAATAATTAATAATGATGGAATAATATTTTTTAATTTCATTTTATTTACCTTTATCTATCTTTATGGTTTAGGTATTATTTGCTTGATTCAATTAATACAAACCTATCCCTGGATAATAACCACCAGGGCCTTTTTTCTTTTTCTTATTACATTTTGTATCATCTTCTGAATCGCTTGATTTAACTTCTGGATTCATACTCCCTTGATCCTTTTGGGCTTCCATATCATTCCCTTTTTCGTCTTTGAAGGACAGCCCGATATCAGTCTCTGAACAGATCGCGCGGAGCATCTCTATTATAATTGGTTCATTCTTAATGGGACCGTGGACGTGGATATGCCCATCGGCTCTTTTGAATACAGTCATATGATCCATGATCCCACGGCTACTGAGGAACTCCTTGCCTTCCTCTGAACAGTACCAGCAGTCACCAAATGGTTTAACGTTTAGATTTAATTTCTCTCCCATTTTCTTCTCTCCCATTTCTTTAGTTATGGTTTTTGATATACTGATCAAATGAGCCGATCAGGTTACTGAGCCTTGAATTGGTTATGGATAAGGAGTTGACGGCGGAATCAAGCCTTATCCTCACCGCCTCTTGCTCTTTCCTTAGCTGTTCTATCTTGTCCCTGTTTGTTCTATCCATCGATTCTATCTTACCACAGATCATTTTATTACAGGCGGTTTGGGTAGCTTTACAGTGCTCTTTAAAATCATCCTTTCTGACGAAGACATTACCAGACCAGACCTTCAATATACCGCCTACGGCAAGGGCGACCGCTCCGAGTGTCCAGCCCCACAAATTCAATATCTTCTCTGGCATTATTTCTCTCCTTCCAATTTCAACTTGTGTTTCCAAACATTATTTCGCTCACCGGGATAGTCACAGCGGTCACCATATTGACGACAGAAATAAAGACAACAATCACCATGCAGCGATTTAACGGCAGCAGGGCAGGTCTTTTGCCCATCTTCCCAATTCTTCTTATTGCATCTCCATATGCCATCGTAATGACATATCAGCTCTCTATCGTCCATTATTTTTGTTGAATCCTAAACATCAATGACTTCCTGTTCTTGATTCTTTCTCTCGATAATTGACTTCTGACTCAAGTAAGTAGTCCGCTTAAGCCCCAATCGCCTTGCTTTTTCAGCATTGGAACGCCCCCGTCTCTCCACGATCTCAAAACACTTCCGATGGACTAATTCATCGATTTCTTTTAACTCCAATAACCGCCTGAATAAAAGCTGTTCAAGCGCCTTTTCAAGCATATCCTCATCACCAGTAAGCCTCGACTGTTCACTATTATGCCGCATCTCAATGTCATTGAGGTACTTCAGGGCTTTGGCTGAATTTCTTACAACTTGATTGTTAATCTGGGCTGCTTGGACGAGAACCACATTCCCTGAAATGCTGTTAGAGAGTTTAGATAGGACATCAGCCCCTTCTTGGTCGACGATCATGCTTTGGGTAATATTGCTGTTACGAGAATGGCAAGGGTTATCAAGGATATTATTCAGACATGCCCTCAGGCAATCGATGCTATCCTTGACCGGAACTAATTGTTTTGTCATTTTCTTCCTCCTCATAATAAATTATTTTGCTCCTAACTTATTATAAGGATTTATAACAATATTTCTTTGATGCATAGGATTACCTCGCCGCTGTCGCAGCCCACCCCGTAACAATCAGCGCCCATAGATTATCCGTGATGCAGGAAATCTGAATCTGATCACCACTTGTGAAAATCATCTTACAAGCTGACGGCGACCAGCGATACCAAACAGAATTACTCAAAGCATAACTCAAAAACTGCATATCAAACGTGGTTGCAGTTGAGCCACTTTCAATCGCATCCAAAGTGGCCCGTAGATAGATATCCGCAGAGCATACCCCAGAAAAATTAACCATTATAGTCCCAAGTTCAAATGGTCCATCTATATCAACGGTCTCATCCATATTGCCAACCGCACCGTCACCATTAGCAAAAAAAGCAAACTGTTTATAGGTCCTATTGTCCAGCCATCGTTCTGTAAATGTCATTTTTTATTGTCCTTTCATGATTTATACTGAAACTATCCTCACCGTAGCGCCTGTCCCTATCCCTGACAGCTTCTCTAATGCACCACTCGCCGCATCAGCTTGATCAACAAAAGGACCATCAGGGGCTATATCAATCTCATCTAAGAATGCTTCATTCCAAGGACCGCGGACAAGTAAGACATTTCCCGCCTCTGCCTGACTTGCCAACGGCCCCCATCGCTGTGTTTTAGCAATATGCACAGCATTCCCTCGAAATTCAAATCCTCTTAAAATATTCCTGCGGTAATAATCAATGACTGTCTTTCCAGATGACCCTGGCTCCTGCTCCATCCATATCGGTACCCCGGGGCCATCCATATCCGCCACTTGCCGCACGAGAGTTTCAACTCTCCTTGGGGTCAAACGGTCTCTTACCATTGATGTTATAAAAAATAAACCATCTGATGTCATTGTCATCTTACAGCCAACGGTATAAGCAGGCTGATCACCTTCATCATCTGCTTTTTTGGGGTCTGCTTCAGTCGCTGCCATATCCCAATATCTAATAGTTTTAACTGACCTCTTTGGAGCTTCATCAACAATCGGAAACCAACTGCGGCTGAACATCCGCCCTTGTGCTCGTATTTCCCAGTCGCCTTTTTCAAGCTGCTGCCTTGTTATAGGATCAATACCACTTTCAGAAAACGTCGTTTTATATTCGTCAGTATCAAGATACGGATTATCATCCATATTAGCAGGGATGAATACACGACTCCCTCTTGTGTATGGATTAACATATCTATCCTTTACCCATGCCCCTCTTGCCACTTGTTCTCTTAAAGGAGGATTAGAGGCGCAACGGAATCTAATCGGAACCGGGCTATTCTCCAACCTCCTCATACGAGAAAACATATATAGAGCTTGATTCTCCCGTATGCCGACGACCTCATCGATGCCGACATACTGGAAAGCTGATGACATATAATTAAAATGATCTTGGGGGCCGCTGAGATAACCGAATGTTAAGGTGGCTGGAAATGAATTGGTAGGAAATTCCCAGTAAGAACCATCCCTCCATCTGGCATCAGTGCCTTGAAGCCATTCATGTGATCTGGGGATTAGCCCTTCTGGCTTACTTAAATTGGTATAGGTATCTCTAATTAGGATAGCATTGTAGCCTGGAATATCAACATACTGGAGGGCTGCCATTAATAAGGCATCACTTTTGCCACCACCTACCGCTCCGCCGTAGAATGCATCACGACAATTGAGTAACAAAAAGGCCTGCTGCTTTGGAGTAGGTGCGTGTGCAATGTACTTAGTGAATCGAGGTATTAGCAGGCTTTTGAGCTTCGGCTGAGAGGACACCAGATTCAACCAGTATTCGGATGACCTCTGCGGTATGTTCTGAGCTACTCCTTGCAATCTCATCCACCACGTGTGTATGGGTATGCTCTTTTGTACCCTTTACGGTCTCAGTCCGCTCATCTTTCCTAACCCAATTAAAGCGGTTAGTCATATTCATCATCCACTGGACTGAATTAAAATTATTTTTTCCAAGACCTAGTGCATTTCTCCCCATATCCAACCACCATGTCTCAGAGAGGGTCTGCCCTATCTGAACAGCCACCGCGAACTCTGGATGCTTATTCATCCAGGCTTCCATCGTGTCTTTAACAACACCTATTTCACCAGCTACCTCAGTCAACCCTCTGCCAGTTGACATCAACTGGATAACTTGAATGCAGGTCTGATCGCCTTTATATTTCGTAGGGGCGCCATAATTGTTTCTACGGCGTCTTGGCGGTGGTGAAGTTCCATTAGCTGCGGCAGCGGTAACTTCTTTTTGATACTTTTCTTCTTCTATTGTATCGAATTCTCTTCTTTTTTCTTCTATCTCTCGTTGATGGGATTCGAATAGAAAACGAGCTTTATGAGCCGACATAAATTCAAAAGGATTACCGTTACCGTCACCGTTCTTTTTATTCTTTGAACCAGGTGGACGGCCTCGACCTCTTTTTTGCCCATTTATTGGAGCTTTACGCTGTCTTTTAAAAGCCATTTTCTAAGAATTTCCAATCAGGTTACTTTAAATTATAATATAGTACCTAAAATAATTAAATAAATTTCTATAAAAAAATTAAAAATCAAAGGAAATCGTAGAAAATAGCTAAAAATATATAAAAAAAATTAATTTGGGGCAATATATCCTGATAATTATTTATAATCTAATCTAATTAGATCGTACAAGATTAGGAAATTTTTATTTTATATATTATATTAAGGGCAAATGAAAACAAAACCAAATAAAAAACGGCAGGGGGCGAAACAAGGACCCATTAAAAACGATCAGATCACCGGCTGTTTTTTAGACTGCGCAAATAGCGCGGTATCCGTCATCGAAAGATAAGTGAACGGAATCAAGACACTTTAGGGCGGAAATTGAGGACAATCCCTTAATTGGCTGAATCGAATCAACGATCAGGGTTCAGTAAGCCAGTTTAAATTGCTAATTGATTAACCGAGCGAAAAATACGTGGTTGATATGGATGAGCTATCCTTTTATATATAAAGGATGTCTGATCGATATTAACCATAATAAATAGATAGGAGGTAAAAAATGAAGCACTCTACGGATATCTATTCATTCTTTCAAATATGGAAGGATGGAAAGATAAAACCAACTCCCTATGAGGGCGGTGATTCAACCCTTCCTAAAGGCGAAAGCGTTATTTTCGCCTTTAGGGATAGAAGGGTTTTAGGAGCAGAGGTCGTGATTACTATACCAGATAATATCCCCCATGAGGTTGGGGGTTATTATGCGTATGGTTACGATAATGCTCTTCACATCAAAGAGGAGCTTTATATCAGGCAAGAAGTTCCTCTGTCAATCTGCGATGTAGAAATAGATGAAATCCCAGAAATAGATGATTTCGTCTACGATTGCCCTGAAAAAATTACAGGCAATCCTTTTACGGTTAGTTTTCGTAAAAAATCGCTTGCCTTTTTATCAACATATCAAAGGAGGGAAAAATGAAAACTATTAGTAGCATCAAATTAGAAGGGCTAACGACCGAGGTAGGGTGCCATGACGACGTTCCCCTACCGTGGGGAACTGTAAACGTCGAAACCTGCCGAATTAGCGGTAGGTTGCATTCTACTCGTGGAGGCGCGTGGTATTGGCGTCTTCCGGAAGATGCCATAATCGGCTATGGAGAATTTTGCCCGTATGTCGATTTCTATTTCTCCGGACGGGTAGAGAGGACCTCTCGCCGAGATGACATCCCCGAAGATGGATGGGGGATGCGAATCGGCGACAGGTGCTGGCTTTATTTGGAAGGCGAGATCTCGCCGTGCTGGTTGAAAAGGTTAGAGAACCTGCTCGTGTGCGATCAATTCGGAGTAAATTCCGAAAAAGCTCAACGGCAAGGGCATCTAACAGTGGAGGATATTAGCATGACACCTGCCCGGTTGGTAGCCCAGAACTTTCCGCTATGGAAAGACACCGGTCATCAAATGGACCTGCTAACCAGGCGAAAAATATACAATCACCAGTTTTTCGGGGATTGTAGGATTTTCTTCGTCGATGATCGCAGATACAGAGTTGAACCGTGGGTTTGGCTCGTCTATTGCGTGGATTCGACATGGGTGGTTAGCCCGGACCACCCTGATGATCCAATCTTATTGTCACCGGGATGGTACAGAGCAGAGCATCCGGTTAAATCTTACAGATAATGATGGAATCCTTTTGGACCAGCAAGATAGCCATTAAGACTTGTGCGTTGCTGGTCGGCTTGGAGGACCGATCAGCAGGTTGGCTTTTAACTTTTAACAAGGGAGGTACAAAATGGCATGGACACCAACAAAGTGGGCATGTGGTCACGAGGGCCACATGCAATTATACGGAAAACATTCAGCTCGGGAATCGAAGGTGGCATATGAAGCCGGCAGGGTTTGCATGGTATGCTGGCTGATTGACGAGTGGGCCGAATCAAATGACCCGCGTTCGAAACGAGATGACCGCATGCAACTAGCGGAGAAGATAGCTGGAGGAAAAGGTATTCGGATTGATATCACAAAAGATTGCTCATATATGAGCACCTAAAGGTTAACCTCAGTTTAAGCCCTATGGAAACATAGGGCTTATGCGGATGTTAACTCAAAACAAGGGGAGGTAGGAAAAATGAAATACAAATCAAAATGCTTACAACATTTAAATGCAACGCCAAAACCTTTAGTTGAAGGATTAATTACAATTAATGCAAAATTTGAAGTAAATACAAAACAAAAACAGAGAATCATATTATTCGAAACAAAAAAAGGCGGGTACGTTCTCCCTAATGAATTTTCTGTCGTAATTTACTACCATACAAACACAATTGGATTCAATAATCTTACATATGCTAAGGCATCGGCAATTTTCTGGGCATTGGCTTCTAATTTAGATTAATCTGAATCTCTAACAGCAAGATAGCCATTAAGACTTGTGCGTTGCTGGTCGGCTTGGAGGACCGATCAGCGGGTTGGCTAAAACATTTAAATAGATAGGAGGTAGGAAAATGACAAATTTGCATGAATTACAAAAATCTGGAATTAACATAGAATTTGGCAGGTGGTCCGGACAACACCCAGGCCTAAACAAATCATTTCTGGTTCATAATTCCACTGCAAAAAAAATAATGGAATATCATAATTCTGGCTACAAAATTATAGTCGGTAACTCGCCATATGGACCTGGAATTATGATATCTCAATTCAATTCCCGATATCATGGGCATTCAATCAGAACTATCAGAGCAGTCAAAAAATCAAGCTAGCCTCAGTTTAAGCGCCATGCTCAGGTATGGCGCTTATGCGGATGTTAACTCAAAACAAAGGGAGGTAGGAAAATGACAAATTCAGAAAGACTCGAACTGGCAGAAAGAGTCAGAAAAGCAATTGAATCAAAAAGCCTCGATCATGCCCTATTAAAAGAACGAGATGAAATCGAGCGATTCTTGAACGTTAAAGCTGATGAATTACCCATTAATGTTTTGGTTGATTGCCATGTGGCAGTAGCAAGTGACGATATGATGGAATTACATCATATCGGATATGGGGTGAGAAGATGAAAGGGGCGATCACAAAAAAGAACTTTTTCGGGATTTGGAGGGCTTTTGGATTGAAGAAAGCCATTAAGGTTCTTTTTTCCAGAAGCCCAGTGGCATTGAATTTACTGATGTTATAAGGAGGTAAAAGAAGATGAAAAAAGGTCAAATGGTAAGAATTATAAGTGTACCAACCTCAACCGACGAATACTTAATAGGTCAGGCCGGTAAGATTATGAAGGTCGAAAAAGGCAAATGCACGCTTTTTCATGTCAGCATCCCAGGGCAGCATCGTAACCTGAGAATGTTTGAGGATGAAATCGAACCGGTCAGAGAAGATAGATATTTGCCACCAAATATGCTATCAGCAATAGCTGAAATAAACGGAGGTTAAAAATGCGATCCTTTTTGTATGCGTTACTTAGGATTTTAAATGATCTGAATGCAGTCAAAAAAAACAAGGTAGGTCGGCGGATCGGTAGACGAGCCGCTGGCAAGGTTACACAGAAAATGATGAATAAAATTTTTAAATGAAGGGAGGTAAATATGAAATCTGACCTACAAAGAGTATTAGAAAGCGAAGGATGGGTTGATGAATCATGGAAAACCGAGTTCATCTGTGACTACCTCGAAGAAAGAGGCCACTATGTTAATTATTCTGATCTGTCAGAACCCGTCATCGAATTCCTGATGGGTGAAATCGGGCTTGAAAGCTATATGTATGTATCGGTCCGATATGGTTTAGAACCACTGACAGCAAAGGCAATGATCAGAGATATGCTGAAAGCCGAAAAACTAATGGAGGATAAAAATGTCTAAACCTACTTTCACCTTTAAAAAAATGATTCATACCGGCAGGTACAAAGGCTTCGAAAAAGACTTTACCGATATAAAACTTAAAAGAAAAATCGTCGGCTACATTCGTGAAGTTGAATTTCGTAAATATAAAATTAGTTTTGCTGTTAAAAAAGAACCAACAAAAGAAGATCCTGCACCTTTCAGATGGGTCAGATTAGTTATTCAGTTTAAAACAGAAAAAGAAGCAAGAGAATTCCTAAAAGAAAGAGCAGAAGATATCATCAATAAATATGATCTTTATTCTTTTGATGACTAAAAATCAAACAGCAAGATAGCCATTAAGACTTGTGCGTTGCCAGTGAGCTTAGGAGGACTTACTGGCGGGTTGGCTGTTAAACTTTTAATTATTAAATAATAGGAGGTTGCACAACTATGGATATGAATAAGTTATGGGAAGAAAACGAAAAAACAATCAATTACCTATCAGGTTCTTTTTGGAACAGCTACCCAAAGATAGATAAAGAAGAGTATCGGGATAATGCTATTGACTGCTTCATCAGATGCTGTGAAAGATATCAAGAAGAAAGCAATAATGGAGCCTGTTTCAATACCTACCTACACACCAGCATTAAGCAGTATTTCAAAGGGATGATCGTCAACCACAGCCAGCAGCAGCATGATATAACAGAGTACAGTGAAGAACAGGCAATAAACAAGCTATCGCCAGAAAAAATGGTAGCTTTTAAGAATCAACTTGAATGCCTGAGCCAAGATGCTATCAACGTCATTAACCACATCCTTTTCGCCGCAGATGAAGTGAATAATACCGGCCGCTATGCAGCGACTCATGCCAGCATAACGAAAGGAGAGCTTAGAAAGAAGCTTCAAAAGAAGTGGTTCGGCAGAGGTGGGCAAAAAAGGGTAAATAAAGCATTTAAGGAAATCAAATCAGCAATGGCTTAATAATTTTTCCTATTAGATAGTTATAATATTTAAAGGAGGTTTAAAAAAATGTCTGATAAAAGACAAATATATCAGATGATCGATGAAAGTGATGAATTCACCATTGGCTGTCTTCTTGAGCTTCATTCAAGGCAGACATGGGATGAGCAGTACAGTCGATCAACCGATGAAGCAAACAGTGTAGGATTTAATAAAATCGATGCTTCCCCAATGTCTAACATCGCAGAATTCTATATTCAAAAAGAATTCATAACTCCAAAACAGATCGCCTTTGTAAAGAAGATA
This sequence comes from Candidatus Borrarchaeota archaeon, assembly GCA_016840645.1. The sequence continues at coordinate 90,965 of JAEORY010000001.1, forward strand.
ATCAAGAAGTATCATGGGCAATTAAGCACTAACATCACACCAAGACCAATCAAAAGATTACCGCAGCAGCCCCAAGCAGACGAGGAATACAAAAAAGTCGAAAAGATGAATGGAAATAAATTGGCCATCATCTTCCGTTTCCCTCGTGGTGATAAGAGATTCAGGGAAACGGTTGCAGATATCAAAAGCAAGGTTGCAGGTCGACGGTGGGAGCCGGAGCTACCAGGCAAACCCTGGACTTGCCCTCTATCTATTGAAAATATTGAGGCTCTTAATAATCTGGGATTTGAGATCCCAAATGACCTTAAAGAATGGCAGCAGCAGATGACCGCACCAATCGATGATATCCCAGAGGTCGATATCCCAGGTTTAAAAGGAGAGTTATATCCCTTTCAGAAGAAGGGGGTTGAGTGGATTGAAAGCAGAAACGGCCGGGCACTAATTGCAGACGAGATGGGTCTGGGGAAAACAGTTCAAGCTCTGGCTTGGCTACAACTCCACCCTGAAGCTCGCCCTGCCCTTATTATCTGCCCTGCATCAGTAAAGCTGAATTGGCATAGGGAGGCACATCGTTGGCTTGATAAACCAAATGTCACCGTCTTATACGGTAGATATGATAAAGATAAACCTCTCAAAATAGATGATGATTCAATCATCATCTGCAATTACGATATACTACCTAACCAAACAATCCGCGAAAAAAGAACCGGTATGAAAGATAGAATCGTTGAGCTGCCAAACACAGGCTGGGCTGATGCGCTAAAGAAAGTAGGTTTAAAAGTAATCGTGACGGATGAATCTCACTATACCAAAAACAGCAAAGCCCTAAGAACAAAGGCGGTAAAAAAGCTTGCTAAATATGCAGACAATATGATCGCCTTATCAGGGACGCCAATCACGAATCGACCAGTTGAATTCTTCAATACGATCAATATGGTCAACCCTAGGATATTCCCTAAATTCTGGGATTACGCTAAGCGATATTGCGATGCAAAGAATAATGGATTCGGTTGGGATTTTAGCGGAGCAACTAATACAAAGGAGCTACATGATAAACTAACAAAAACTTGCATGATCCGCCGCAAAAAGGCTGAGGTCTTGCCTGATCTACCAAAAAAGGTTAGATCAGTAGTGCCGCTTGAGATTGATAACAGAGAGGAATATAACAGAGCAGCTGCAAATATTATCAGATGGATCGAAGAAAATGAAGGCTTGGAGCAAGCAAAAAAGGCGAAGCAAGCCGAGGTATTGGTTGAATTTGAAAAACTGAAACAGCTTGCTGTGAAAGGCAAACTTGATCAGGCCATCAAGTGGATTGAGGACTTTATTGACATAGATGGTAAATTAGTTGTATTCGCCGATCACCAATTCACAATCAATGCCCTGATGAAAAAGTTCGGCAAAAAGGCAGTGAAGATTGATGGCTCCACCCCTCAGAAAGAAAGGCAAAATGTAGTTGATCGATTTCAGAATGATGACAGCATCCGCCTATTTATTGGAAGTAAGGCCGCGAAGGAAGGGATCACATTAACTGCATCGAGCAATACTTGTTTTCTTGAACTTTGGTGGGTCCCCGGCGATCACAGCCAAGCTGAAGACAGAGTCCATAGAATCGGCCAGGAAGCTGATTCCGTTAATGCATGGTACCTAATCGCAGAGAGAACAATCGAGGAAGGGCTTGCCACTATCCTCGATGAAAAGCAAAAGGTATTATCGTCGGTTCTTGACGGAGAAGATACTGACGATTCATCAGTTTTAATCGAACTTTTAAATCATTACAAGAAAGGAGGTTATTAATGGCCAAAAAGCAGATGGTAATAACATTAATGAAAGAAAAGGGTTTGGTGCAGATCGAAGGATTCAAAACACCCATAGAAATCAAAAAGCCAGAAGGTTGCATTGGCATCATGTACGCATGGGAATCAAAAGCAGCTGCATATCATTGGTATGGGAAAAAGGTACCAACAGTTAGGATTGAATATGATAAGAGTAAGAAAGGCAGCAATAAAGAGAATTAGAAAAGCACCAGTTAAGCAAAAAATAAACCGCTGGTGGCATTATAATCTAACAAGAGACAATCTATTAGAGTTCGGGATATATAGGGATTGGATGATACCCTATATATCCTTTGATAAAGCGATGAAGTTAGCTGGAGAAAAATTTACAGACAAAAGGAGCAACCAATGAAAATATTCAGTGTAAAAAATGATCTTATTTTTATTTATCAAGATAATGAACCAACCCTGAAAAGGACAATTGAAAATGCTGTCAAATCTGGCATTAGCTTAAATTATGCCGAGCTGAATAATGCCGAGCTGAATGGTGCCAAGCTGAATGGTGCCAAGCTGAATAATGCCGAGCTGAGTAATGCCAAGCTGAATGGTGCCAAGCTGAATAATGCCAAGCTGAATGATGCCGATCTGAATGATGCCGAGCTGAATTATGCCGATCTGAATGATGCCGAGCTGAATGATGCCGATCTGAATGATGCCGATCTGAATGGTGCCGATCTGAATGGTGCCGAGCTGAATGGTGCCAATCTGAATTATGCCAAGCTGAATTATGCCAAGATGAATGGTGCCAAGCTGAATTATGCCAATCTGAATTATGCCAAGCTGAATGATGCCAAGCTGAATGATGCCAAGCTGAACGGTGCCAAGCTGAATGGTGCCAAGATGAATAATGCCAAGCTGAATGATGCCGAGCTGAATGATGCCGAGCTGAATGATGCCAAGCTGAATGGTGCCTGGATGAATGATGCCAAGATGAATAATGCCAAGCTGAATGATGCCGAGCTGAATGGTGCCGAGCTGAATTATGCCAAGCTGAATGGTGCCAAGATGAATGATGCCAAGATGAATGATGCCGAGCTGAATTATGCCGAGCTGAATGGTGCCGAGCTGAATGATGCCAAGCTGAATTATGCCAAGCTGAATGATGCCAAGCTGAATTATGCCAAGCTGAATTATGCCAAGATGAATGATGCCGAGCTGAATGGTGCCGAGCTGAATGGTGCCAATCTGAATGGTGCCGAGGGGTTATTAGATCCATCTAAATGGCTGGAAGAAAACTTCAGATATATTTCAGATGGATTAATCACCTACAAAGATGTTCAATCCACTTTTCACAAAAAACCTGAATCATGGAAGATTGAACCTGGAAGCTATTTAGCAGAAATATGCAATCCAAACAGAACAACTGATTGTGGCAGTGGCGTTAATTTTGCAACATTGGATTGGCTGAGGAAATACTCACACCATGAAATATGGGAATGCATTATCGAATGGAAAGACCTCCCTGGAATCATTGTACCGTATAATACAGATGGAAAGGCAAGATGTCATCGCCTTAGATTAATTAGAAAAATATAATGCTATTTAACGCTAAAAAATTCTGTCAAGATCATCATATCGAGATGAGCCCTCCAGGGCATAAACATACCCGCCCTGGCTGGGTTCATATTCGATGCCCTTTTTGCAGTGGAAACCCAGGGTGGCATGGCGGGTTCAATATTAAAGAGGGATACTACAACTGCTGGCGTTGTGGGTATCACTGGATTGTTAAGGTAGTAGTAAATCTACTTAGTATATCCTATCAAGAGGCAAAATTAATCATCTATAATAAGGGGTATTCATCCGAGCAATTCAGATTTCAAAAAAGTAAAACATCAACCAGAATAAATTTTAAAAAAGAAATATCCCTCCCACCGATGACCCAATACAATCTCACAAAACAGCATATCGATTATCTACTATCACGCCGCTTTGATCCAATAGAATTAAAAACCAAATGGAATCTAATGTCAACAGGTAACATAGGTGCATATAGTCATAGGATACTTGCGCCTATTTATTTTAGAGGCCATATGGTTAGCTATCAATGCAGGGCTACAAAAATAGGCCAGAACCCACCTTATTTAGCCTGTGCTGGTCATGATGAGCTTATAAAGCATAAAGATATTATATATGGGTTTGACGCCGCTATAAGGCTAAATCAGTGCATTGTGGTTGAAGGGATAACAGATGTATGGAGATTAGGATATGGAGCGGTGGCTACATTCGGGAAGTCTTTCACTAAAGCACAACTGCTGCTGATTGCAAACAATTTTAAACATATTTTTATTTTACCAGATAGCGATGTTAAAGAAGAAGAAACAATGACAGAACCCTTAGCCGGGCTTGGAAAGGAGGTTGAAGAAATAAGATTGGATAAAGGTGACCCTGGTGATATGCGCCAGGGTGATGCAGACTATTTAATGAAGACATTAGGATTTTAAGAGAGGAAACAATTATGGAAGAAATAAATTTAAATTGGTTTAAAAAAAATAGAAAGGGGCTCGATAACTATATCAAATCTACAATTCAAGAATGTGATCTCGATCAACTTACATTCAGTGATATCCACGATGCGGTTCTTAATAACATAGGAGTGATAAATTACAATAATCAAGGCCCCGGCTTTCCGAAGTGGATTACAAGAAGAGTCAAGAAGCATGCTGCCGATCTTGGCATAGCTGTCCCGTATTACAGTGGGGAGAAAGGGACAAGAGCGGTCGGGATAAAGTTTATCAAACCGCCACCACCTTCCGAACAGACGCTACCTGAGAAAGAAACAACAGAACCCATTCACCAAGAACCAACGAATGATGAGCTCGATCTGCTGACAATCGGGAAAGCGATTGACCGTTATATCGATGAGCTAAAGACAAGAATCAAATTAGTAGAAGAGGAAGCAGAAATATCAAGGAATAAATTCAATCGCACTGTTAATGATCTCACTCAGGCCAATAAAGATAAAGATAGAACGATTGAAAAGCTAAACCAAAGGATCGCTAATCTTAATAATCTTGTTAAGAGTGATTCTCAAAAAAATAGATCGGCAACTTTTAAGTTTTCTGAGCTGGCAAATTTTAAATAGTAAAAAATTTTCTTTAAAATTAAAATTAAATAATATATAATTCTTTTACCTGATTGAGCTTGGCCTCTCGATCAGCTTCCACCAGGGCGATTCCACGGTAGGGTGCCGTTAACACCCTACCAAGCCCAATCTAATTGATACCTTTTAACGGGAGGTTAAAAATCACAATTCAAAAAGCCAACCAGAACGTATTCAATTCAAGGAGAGGTCTCTCTTATGGAAACAGAAAAGCATGGATTGTACATCCCACCAGAAGCATGGCATTCCCAAATCCCAAACTCTGCAAAAATCCTATACGGACGATTATGCACATTACCTTCTTTTAGCGTTGATGGCTCCTTTGCATCCCGAGAATGGATGGCAAGTGAGATCGGAGTCAGCAAACAGCGGATCACACAATTAATCCGAGTATTAATTGATGCAGAATTGATACTGGATAATGGTTGGCATATCGGAAAAAATAGACAGAAAACGAGAATCTTGAAGCGGAATTCATTAGAGATAACCAATAGAAAATTGATGGATAACGACACAGCGACAGGTAATAATAAATTATTAGGTGTCATGACAGGTAATAAAAAATTATTAGGGGGGTGTAATAATAAATTATTAGGTGTCAAGGAAGAAAATGATAAGAAAGTAGAAGAAAATCAAGAAGTTATAGGCGAAAGCGGGCGATCTAATAATAAGAGTATTAATAATAAGAGTATATATTCCTTTGCCTCGCCTGACGGCGAGGGACAAAGGGACATAAATCCTTCCCTTCCTTCCTATTATCAGAACAGGAATGGAGTCCGTCCTCATATCATCCGATTCACGAAATCTATCCAAAAAGAAATCATAAAAAACCATCCTGATAAATTTAGGCAATATTCCTCAGAACAAATTGATAATAAGATCAAGGATGGCTCCTCCGTAATCGATAAACTCATTCGTATAAACAACTTCGATTTTCAGACAGAAATAAAACCATGCCTACACTGGGCAATCAATGATGATTTTTGGACAGATCAGATCCGTTCCTTGGTTCCATTAAGAAATAAATCATCAAATGGGGAGATGAAGTTTACAAATATATTTGACTCCTGGAAATCAGATCTAAAGAAGAAAAAGAAAAAACGGAATGATGATAATCAACCTCCGACCATAGGTAAACCTTGGACGGTTGAAGAAATCAACAGATACAATGAAGAGCAAGACAAAATACTCAAGATTGAACGTGAAGAAAAACTTAAAAAGATTGCCAAGATGTCCTATGGTGAAATAGTTAGGCATAATCAGTCATGCAGGAGAGGGCATAAGATAACTGAATATGAAATGAAGGAAGCGGAAAAATATGGATATAGCGGATAAAGTATGGCGTCGTAGGAAGAGGGTCAATCTTACTCCATTAAAACGAATAGTCATCTTGATGGCAATCAATGACGAATTCCTTCTTTCCATTACCCCTCTATTTCAAGATACCTCATTTTTCCCCAATACTCCATATCTCCTAACAGTAGCAAAATGGATTATAAAGCATGGCAAAGAATACGGTCGAGCTCCAAGAGAATACCTTGATACCAAATTCAATGATTATCAGGCGGAGATTGGCAGTGATGAACCAGATGTAGAGCTGATTGCAAAGTTCCTAAAACAACTGAATGATGAATACCATAGAGGTGATTTCAACGATGTTAATGTTAAGTATGAATTGGAAGTGGCTGAGGAGCTTCTCCAATCCTACGCATTGATGAAGAATTCAAATGATGTTATTGAAGCCATTAAAGCTAACGCAATCAAAGAGGCGATTGAAATTAGAAAAACGTTCACCCTTCCCGCTATTAAAATAATCGAACGTCCTCCATCTGAAATAATCGAAAAGAAAGCCATCACATCCACCGACCTCATTAAAGCTGACATCAGTGAGCCAAGTCCAATCATAACCCCATGGCTGCATGATGGCAGCATTACGATGATATACGGTAAGAGAGGGGTTGGGAAGACATGGATATCCTCAATCATCGCCGTATGTGTTACAAGAGATAATAATGTCGATGTGCCAAAGATAGGAAATTGGAATGTAAAGAGGCAAGCGGGGG
>JAEORY010000360.1 GCA_016840645.1 Candidatus Borrarchaeota archaeon
ATTCGCAGAGTTCATCGTTATGTGCTAATGGAGATAGATTATGGAAGAAAGACAAAAAAAACAGATCTCTGGTTTTGTTCGATTCCTTGTGGGTACGGTGGCGGTCAGTATCGTAGTGCCGTTACTGAACTGGCAAATTCAATCTAGAGAAGTTGAAATTAAGGAATTAGAGCAATTGGGAAAGTTTGTTGAGCACGCGCTGAATGAAAATATCGCTGTTCGACAACGATTTGCCGAGTATTTCGCCACTGTTAGTAGATCAGAAAAAATGAGAGACAGGTGGAATAAATACAAGAGTGTTTTAGATAACGAAAAAAAACAAACACAAGAAAGAGTTGAACGGCTGGAAAAAGAAAAAAGTGAAATAGTTGCCCAAGCTGAAAAAAGGCTTCAAGAAGTAGAGGTGGAACTACAAAAACTGGAAGAGCAAAAGCGACTTGCGAGAGAAGCATCAGAGAAAGAGAGAATAAAAAACGAATTGGTGGCAAAACAAACTTCTTTAAAAGAAGCTGTAGCGCAGCGTGCAAGGATAGAAGAACAAGTGGCCCAAGTTCAGTCGGAAATAAAAGATGCCAAAGCAGAATTAGTATTTCCAACCAAGCCTACATTTGCCACCACAAGGGAAAAAACAGGTTGGGTTTACCTCGGCGAATTTGATGACAAACGAAAGGTATGGCTAAGAACTTACTTTGATATTCTGACAAAAGACAATCCAAAAGAAGTAGTTCAAAAGAATATTTTGGTTACAGCGGCTTCAATAAATGTCAGGACCGGGATGCCTAGTAAGTTTGGGAGTTTTCGTGATGTAATTGACGTGTTAAATCAAGGAGAAACCGTTAAAGTCCTAGAAATAGCACCCTGGCAAAAGACAGGATATATTTGGGCACGTGTTAGATATTGAAGATAGAAATTGCCAGAAGGAAAGATTTTGATCCTTGTGCGGGTTGAAATGTACATAATAGAAAATAAATAAAACAATTGAGTATCTATTCAGGTGAAGTGAACTAATTAATTAAAAGATAAAGGGGGACTATAGAATGTCCCCTTTTATGAACTGATAAGAAGTGGCTTTCGGGTTGAGAATTATAGCGCCAATTTTTAGCTACAAGTACTTAACGATGGGGAAAAGGAAAAAATTTCTCGAATACCCTTCCCTCCTCTTTTAAAATCATTATGTGCTTTTTTCTTTGGAATAAGATATAATGCGTTCTCGAACTACATCATGGACTTGATCGAGCAGTTTCATATCACGAACTCACTTCCAGTATTTTTCATTTTCAATATTACGTTCATTATTAGGCAACACATTTCACTTATTGTATAATTGCAATCTGCAATTTATGTTGCAGTAATATAAAGCTGTATATGGACAGCATAGTCTTAAATTTTAGCTTTCATAATATTAGCTCAAAAGGCGTAAATTTTGAACGAACGGATTAATAAGAAAACCAAGCCAAGCGTTGACGAAATTAAGGCTGTGATAGAGAGTTCAGGGTATCTTTTAGAGCAGAGAGTTTGCCCTGTGGTTGAAAAGCACGGTTTTCTTACAACGCCGAATGACCAGTATACTGATCAGGACACTGGGAAGTCACGGGAAATAGATATCCATGCTATTAATTTGGAGTCTTTGGGTGATGATGAATTCTCTAATACCTTTGAAACTATATTACTAATTGAGTGCAAAAATAATTCGACACCAGTAATTCTCTTTTCACAGAAAAATCCCTTGCCGGACCTTGGCCGAGTCGTGTTAAACGGCCATCCTGATGGTGTATCGGTTCCAGATGATCAACTTTCAGATGGCGTTTATAGAATAACAGCCGCATCTGAAAATATAGCAGCAATTGAGGACTATTTTGGCTTTAAAGAGTTTCATCACAACTACCGAGCAGAACTGATTGCTCATCAATTCTGCCAGATGAGACCTAAAATCATTGCTAAAGGCTCTCCTAATGAGACTATCGAATGGAGTCTTTCTCACGAAAACCTCTACGAATCCATAGATAGTTTGGCCAAAGCGACTGTGTACTTCTCAAAAGGCCTAAGAGAGATGGTTGAATGTTTCGATGAGGAATCTCAGAAAGGCTGTATTCATTTGGGCATTGTGTACCCAATTTTGCTATTTTCAGGCCAGATTTATGAGTGCCGAGTCGGTAAGAACAATTATGACTTATTTGAACAAAACCATCTATTTTTATACAAGAACATTCAATCTCGAACGGTAGAAAGCACTATTCATATTGATGTCATTCATGAAGATCATCTACCAATATTGTTGGATGTCGTGCAGAATGAGATGTCTAGAATCATCGAAATTTTCAATGAAAATATAAACTTATTAATATCTAACGTTGAGAGAGATTATAAGGAAAGAATTATTTCCTCAAAACCAGAACATGATGATTCAAACTGACAGTTACTTTATATCATGAGCTAACATTGCTCTTGCAGCCAACAACTAATCGCTGCGGCTGAAGAGCTCGTTAGGCTTCTTTCAGTAAGGTTTGGAGTCATAAAGATCTTGTCGAGAAACGTGTCATAGAATAAGAAGTCGAGACTCTATTAACGAGGCATTGGCAATGAAAGATGTAACTTCAACTTCCTTTGGACTTGTCATAGCCTTTTTGTTGCCAGGTATGGTAGGACTATTTGCTGTATCATTTTGGTTCCCCGCCTTGAGTAATTTGTTTATTACATTCTCAAAGATTGAGTCCAACCTTGGACTTTTTTTCATGGTGATATTAGCATCAGTTGCAGTAGGGCTTGAGTTGACTGTTATCAGGTGGGGCTTGTTTGAGATATTACTGTGCAGAAAATTCCGGTTACGTGCTGAGGATTTTGCGAATCTTAATTCGGAGAAAAACCTCGAATCATTCCGCGCCTGCGTTGATGAGCATTATCGTTACCATCAGTTCTGGGGCGAAATGTCTGTAAATATCCCGATACTTTACGCTGGATGGATAAGAAGCTTAAGCGAAAATACAGAAGAGCACATGAAATTTATCTGTATATTGCTGTTCTTGCTACTCGAGTGTCTCACAATAATAGCAGCAAGACAATCTTATATTAACTATATTATGCGAGCTCGAAAAATACTTAAAGGAGAGTAAGATGCCAAATGGATGGATATCTGCTTATCGCAAGAAGCTTAAGGAACGAGCTAAAGCCAACCGTCTAGCATTCGAGGGACAGTACCGGGAAGAGATCGAGGGGCTATTGGGACTTTCTCGTGAGGAACTCGATAAGATCACTCCCGACACTACTGATCTAGAAATTTATGATCAACTGATTACTGTCGTTAAAGAGGCGTCGGCTGCTAACATTGCACAGGCGGAATTAAAGAGCCGCATTATGGAGCTCGGCGAAGTTGCCATATCGATAGCCAAGCGTGTTCCTAGGTTAGCAGCTCTTTTCATCTAAGGCACCAAAGATAGACACACATTAAGCTATGATGGGTCAGCTATTAAATAGGGTCAGGCAATTCTAATAACGTATTGAACAGATGCCCTGTCTACACTCTTTCTAAAATAGAAGCCTGTTGAAAGTGTGATCTGCGTTTGGCACTGACATTGGAAAGAAATATACATTTGGGCTGAATAAAAAAGAAAAAAGTTAATAAATGATGTTAGCAAAGCGGCAGAAAAGCGGGCATGAAATGGCTCCATAGTATACCAAATTGTATATGATCCCTTAGCCGTCCTTCTTAGCCTTCTTTTTATTTCCAATCCTTCTCAATCATTATCTTTGTCGTAGCTATCGTAGTGGTAATAGTCGCGGTTGCTGTATGGAGTTGGAGGTGTCGGACGGATAGATAAACGGATGGATGGCGAAGCAGACCGGAAAAAGTCAAATTGTTTTTCAGCTATTCCTGCAAGAGAACTGTGTTTTTACTTAAGAAAATGCGTTTTTTTATACAGCATTAAAAATAAATGTATTTTTTTACAAAAAAAGGTATTTTACAACAAAAGCGACCGGGGAAATACCTTAACATTGGACAGAGTTGTAGGTTTGAAATGAAAAAAAAGAGAGAAAAAAGGTAATAGATGACATTCTATTTGTCTCAAGTCCATCTGAGCCCAATTCCATATAATAATTTTTAATGGGGGATAAAAAATTGGAAATGACGCTAATAGTGTTAGTTTTAGGTATTATTGTGGGTATCGCCGGATCAATTTTCGTTAAAAGGATATTTTCTGGTAAGAGCACTCAAGCAAAAGTATCTGAACTTCAAATCTATTCTTTTATCGAAAATATGAAATCTGTCGGCGAATTGGTGGTTTTCAAAGTGTTTACGAAAGAAATAGTAACAGCAGCTGACCATTGGCTTGGTCAGGTGGGGAAAAAGTACCTTACATGGCTAATATCAAAAATGAAAATGGCTATGATTTTTCAATTCGAAATAAATTTTTGGTATGATCTTAAAAGTTCTGATTTTAGAGTTACAGATTCAGGAGGTGGAAGTTGTGTTATAACAATGCCGCAGTGTTTGTATGATATCAGTATAAAAGATATAAGCTTTTACGATGAACAAGAAGGAACATTGTTGGATTGGCTATTGCCACCCCTTATCGGCAGAGTCTTCTCAAAAGGCTTCAGTGAAGAGGATAAGAATAAGTTAAAGGATGAGGCTAAAATACAGGCATCATCAATGGCAGATGAGTTGATAAAACAATTAAGCTCGGAGATTGAAAAATCCGCTCGGCAGACAATGGAAACATTGGCAGCAAGCTTTGGAGCAACATCGGTTTTATTAGATTTTAGTAAGTCTCTGTTATCAGAGAGAGGAGTCACTGATCTCAC
>JAEORY010000361.1 GCA_016840645.1 Candidatus Borrarchaeota archaeon
TAAAAATCAGTCTAGAAGATTTGGGTGGAAACCTAACTGGTTTATACCTGGGCACAAAGACTTTGACAGGGTATTAACTGCAGCAATTACACAATTTCAATCAGCACGAGGATTGACTGCAGATGGTTTGTGCGGTCCTGGAACATATAGAGTTATTGCTGCAGAAAGAGAAGCGTTGGGAGATGCACAAGATCTAGGATGGATTACTGATTCTTCTGATGTTTTGTGGTGGGGTGATAAGCCTATTAAGATTGACTGGCCTGCAGATAAAGTACATACTTTTAAAGACCCGGACTTTCCTTATCCTATTAGCAAAGGTGTCACAAAATACAGTAGCAAAAGAGATATCAAGTCTTTTGTGACACATTGGGATGTATGTCTTAGTAGTATGTCTTGCGCAAAAGTCCTTGCTAAAAGAAACGTATCAGTTCACTTTTGTATTGACAACGACGGCACAATTATTCAACTTCACGACTTAAATGATGCATGCTGGCATGCCGGAAACTCTAAGGTCAATAGAACGGGAGTTGGTGTAGAGATTGCCAATGCTTTTTACTTAAAGTATCAAAGTTGGTATAAAAGAAATGGATTTGGAGAAAGACCGGTTATGAGTGGTGCCCTTGCTCAAAACAGAAAAGTAGAAGACTTTACTTGGTTTTATCCAGTTCAGCTCGAAGCGCTTAAGGCGCTTTACAGAGCAATGCACGAAGGATGTGGAATTCCACTCGAAGCTCCTGCAGAAAAATGGGCATATGATTCTCATGCCGCTAGCGGAAGATTTGAAGGGTTTATGAATCATTTTCATTGTAGCAAGAAAAAGATTGATTGTGCAGGCCTAGATATAGAAGAGATATTAAAGGAAATTAAATGAAAATTAGCAGGAAAAGACTTCGTAAAATCATAAATGAGTTTCTCGATGCTTCAAGACCAATGGTAGATCAACCTATTCCCGATTTGAAAGATTTGACAGCAACATCGGTCTATGACCAACTTACAAATTCAGAGCGTGCTGCTTTCGTTTCCGCAATGGGAATTGCAGGTGATGCAGGGATTCCTGGAACTAGTCAAGAGCTAAACGAAGGCCCAGTCATTAGAGGACCATGGGGCTCAGATTTTGATGATGATCATGACCCTGATGGAGATATAACAGATAGCGAATTAAAAAATGCGGGTCTTGCTCCTGTTCACCACTTGCCTCCGACACCTGAGGAAGAAGAAGATCTTCAAAGAAAGTTGACAACAACTAGACTATCTAATCTTCCTGACGATGACGATCTTGATGCAATGATTGAATTGCTTGCACAACGATATGAAGAAGAAAAAAATAAAGAAAGTGCTTATCAAGAGAGAACTTCAGATCTTGCGAAGCGAGGTATAGCAACGCTTCCTTTTCGTCGTTCAAAGTTTATGATAGATGCCGAATCTGATGAATATTAAAAATTATAAAAAACAGTGTACACTCTAAAAATAGTGTCTATATTATATTTGCGACGCCTAATGGGTCGCAAAATACTATCAAACTTGCTTAAACAAGGAGGACGATATGACACGTTTGATGATGAGAACCACACCTGCAATTATGAGCAGTAGAGCTTTTGATCAGTTTTTTGAAAGCTTTTTTACAGAACCTGATCACTGGGTTAAAAATTCAACAGAAGGATATCCACTAACGGATATTTGGCGAGAAGAGGACGATACACAAGTCATTCAGATGGCACTTGCAGGTTTTGCGCGAGACAGCTTAAGCGTCGAGACTGACAAGAATCGCATTACGATCTCATCTGCCAAAACAGATGAAGATGACAAGCGGAGCGCAAGACGCATCGCGCGTCGAGCTTTTACCAAGACATTTGTTGATCACCAAAATCAGCTGGACATGCCAAAGGCAGAGGCTGATTTTACAGATGGCTTGCTTACAGTCAGGATCCCGCCTGTAGTCAAGTCTAAAAAGACAACAATTAAAATCAAGTAATTGTTAAGAATTTGAACTCCTCGCTGTATAATTATAGCGAGGAGTTTTTGTATGCGCATAACTAGGAAAGAATTAAGAATATTAATTTTAGAGTCAGTTGTTCCTCTTTTTCAAAATAGAAGTGTTGGAAAACTAGAAATATACTATGAAGGTCCTGATATCGGGTATGGAGACTATGTTCGGGGCCCAGAGTCTAAAGGGTTAACTATACAAATTCATGCAGAAGGTGAAGATACACCACTGCCTTCTAACTTAATCGGATATCAAGGTCTTGATGTACACGGTAATTTAACACAATACAATATCGATCCTTCTTTGGGCATTGAAGACAAGAACAAAAAAATGCCTATGAAGGTCGTCTATGATACGTCTGAATTTGATGTAGGAGACATTCCTACTTGGGAAGACATCCCTAAGATACTTAAAGACACCACAGGCGTGACAATACCCGAAGACTGGTTTGAAGCTGCAGGTGAAAAGCTAGATGCCTATGCTGAAGAGCTAGAGTCTCAAATAGAAGAAGATCCAGAAAATGAACATCCAGATTCGCCAATCATGGCGTTGGTTAGAATGACTGACGGTTCTTGGCACAGCCACATTATGTAAAAGAAGAAACTTATGAAGATTACAAAACAAAATCTAAAAAGACAACAATTAAAATCAAGTAATTGTTAAGAATTTGGTCTCCTCGCTGTATAGTTATAGCGAGGAGTTTTTGTATGCGTATAACTAGAAAAAATCTTAGAAAGTTAATTTTGGAAAGTATTAGTGATACTTTAGATTTGAAAGAAGTTGCAAACTTTATATATCGATCAAATGAGATTGAAGGTTACATCGACGATCCTAAAGAAATATTTAGTGCGCTTGAAGGTGTTGTACAAGGATATCCTGCTAGCTATGTTACAAGAAGCCCAAATATAAAAGCACAAATTCTTGGAATTCAAGCAACAACAACGTTTAAGGATAGAAAAGGCGCTACACTTGCAGAGGCTTTAGAAGTACACAGAGCAATGGGTGCAGATGTTTTAGACTCAGGCGTTCCAGGAATGCTCAGAGACAACGATGCAAGATCAGCAGGTGGTACTATTTATGTTTCTCCTGAGTTTGTAGCCGAAGCTATGTCATGGTGGGAATCTAGTGATTTTAAAGATCCTTTTGAAAGGCATGCTGTCTATGAGTTAATTCATCCATTTTCAGACGGAAACGGCCGAAGTGGCAGAATACTGCTGTTGTCAAATATGAATTACGAATATGTTGACGTCAACGGAATTATGGATTACAGCTATGTTGACGTCAACGCAATGATTGGAGAAGATTATTTTGATAGACTAGATGTATTTAACGAAAAATATCAAAATTATTTTGCAGAAAGAGGCTGGCTGTGAAAATTACAAAGCAACATCTTAAAAAAATTATTAGAGAAGAAGTTCTTTTTTCAGAAGGATTACGTTACCACCTAAGCGAAGGTGTTTCTTTGTCAGAATCTGTATACAGACCCGGGTCTAAAGCATTTTTTGATCTTATAAATGAAGCGCGCGCAAGACATCTTGCGCGCGAGATAACGCTATCTGAAGCTGATATGGAGCTCATCAACAGTGATTTAGGAAAATGGGGAGTATATGAAGGACGCGAGGTGGCACTTGACTTTCCGCTTACAGAAGAAGCTGATGCTATGCTTGAAGCAGAGTATCGTGGTAGAAAAGTCAAACTTAACAAACCAAAGCGCGGCGGCAAGAAAAAGTTTTACGTTTATGTTAGAAATCCTAAAACCAAAAAAGTAAAAAAGGTTGCTTTTGGTGCAAAAGGTATGTCAACCGGTCTTCGCGATCCAAAGCGCAGAAAATCATTTAAAGATAGACACAACTGTGAAGACAAGAGCGACAAGACGAAAGCAGGTTATTGGTCTTGTAGAATCGGTAGATATCCAAAAGTGACAGGGGCACCCTATGTCACATGGTGGTAAAAAACCTTACACTGATAGTCAAATAGATGAAAACTCTTTTTTAAGAACTTTTTCTGTCGATACAGATTCGTCAGAACTTGAGTGGCACCGAGATTCTCAGAATCGTCAAGTCGAAGTTATCTCAGGTAAAGATTGGAAGTTTCAATATGACAACTGTTTGCCAGAAACGATAAAGCCTGGTGATAAAATTATAGTTGAAAAGAACGAGTGGCATAGAATAATTAAAGGTAGTACAGATTTAATTGTGGTGGTACACGAAAAATGAGATTGATAGAAAAATTTTTAGAGCACCCAAGAGAACAGGGTGAAACATATCTTGAACACCTTTACCACGCCCTTAGGTGTGGTTTGCTTTTAAGTATTGCAAGTATTGCATGCATTATTCACTCTTTTATTCCTTTTATATTTAAGAATACTGCGACAGGTATTATACGCAACATTCTTTGCCAAAGGTGTAAAGAAGAAAAAAATTAAGTACAATACATTTAAGTTGGAAAGTCCATGAAAAAACTATTAATCGAAGAAAAATTTAAAAAAGCTAGACTAGTCTTAGAAAAGAAAAAAATTATGCAGCTCGAAATAGGCACTGACGAATACGCAAGTGTTCTTGAAAGAATTATTAACGATTTAAAAAATGTTAAAAGTTCTCTTCGAACTAGATCAAGAGAGGGTGCTGTGTATAGAAAAGAAGCGGGTAGAATACAGGCAGCAATAAATGCAATGAAGTACCTGAGTAACAAAAGCAGAAGAATGATTAATAGTTCAACATTGAAGGAAGAAAAAATCGACCGTGAGACGTTTACTCGTTCAGACGTCAAAAACTTTTTAAAAACTTTTAAATAGGATT
>JAEORY010000362.1 GCA_016840645.1 Candidatus Borrarchaeota archaeon
CCTTTCTGCTTCCTCGCTTGCCTTCGCTGCTCTTTGGCTACTTTCTTCTCCGAGTTTTTGAACCAACGGGGGTTAGCTATTGTCGCCCCATTATGTAGCGTTAACAAACTCTTCAGCCCCACATCCACCCCTATCGCCTTCTGTATTTCTCTCTGAGACTCAGGATCGGGATCAGGCAGTTCTACTGTAAAGCAGGCATACCAGTGGTCGACATCGCGTTTAATGGTACTGGTCTTGATCACTCCTTTGGATGGGATAGGGCGGTGCAGTTTAATGTTGATACCTCCAATTTTCGAGAGGTGAAGTTTCTTCTTTTGGTAATCGAGGGAGAACCCACTTTGCGGGTACGTGAAGGAATCATACCGGTATTCCCCTTTAAATCGTGGGTAACCGGCTTTTTCCCCCTTCTTAAGACGCCTAAAAAAGTTGCTGAAGGTCTTATCCAGTCTTCTCAGCACGTCTTGAAGTACCTGAGAATGAACCACCTTCAAACACGGGGTGGTCTTTTTTGCCACTTTCAAGTGGGTGGCTTGCTCATAATAACTGACTGATTTGTTGTGAGTGTGCCAGGCCTCTTTTCGCTCTGCCAGAGAGTCATTATACAACAGACGACAGATGGTAAGCCATTGAGTTAACGTAGTTGCCTGTTGTGTGGTTGGATACACGCGAAATTGGTACGTCCGTTTCATCATACTTCTCCCTGTGTTCCCCTGAAATTCATTTCACTAGATTTACTATACGCAAAACCCTATTTAAAGCTGGGGGACACTACGGTGAAAGTGAAACAAGTAACACACGCAATTCATGTATCCCCCCAACACGTTGGGGGGTCTTCTTGCGGAGAGGATTATAAAGGGTGAAATACTAAATTAAATGTTCGAGTACAGTAAAAGTCTGGGTTCTTCAAAATCTTGTATTTTCTTATTTTTAGAATCTAATGTCAGATTAAAAGAATGTGGTTTCCTATCTTTAGGAAAATTCATTCTTTAGAAAGAACATGCCTTCCTATTTCTACGACGATCTTTTTATATTCTTAATAGAATATTGATATTTATATTTCATAAGTCACGAGCGACAAAAATAAGTAAATTAAATGGACAAGCAGGAGACAAAGGATAGCATGGAAGATTTCTTCGATAATATAGGAAGAAAGTTCAGAGAACGAGTAGATATTGCAAAAGAATTTGAAATTACTGCTGAAGAACCATTAGTCGAAACAGGATTTATACCTTCGTTTATACTTGATTTTAAATATTTAGAAGCACAAAAATTGAAGATAGACTTGCTTGAAAGGTATGAAGGGGCAAAAATTGAAGATGTGCTTAGTGGAAAAGAACTTACAACGGAAATGGGTGCATGTTATTGCCTATCAGATCACAACGAAGTTAGTCTAATAAAACCAGACAAAGATGAAATGAGAAAAAAAATATTATCAGATCTTAAGCTTATTTTTGGCATTAGAGAAAAAACTGAATTTCAATTGAAAAGAAAAGGATACAAGACTATCAAAGATCTTATTAGACATCCACGATTCAGAAGCAAAGCTAAAGAATTTTTGACATTCTTTGATGAATTTGACCTTGTCAATATAATTGATTGGATTGGAAAACGATTTCCAAAGTCGCATCCACTAATGCTATACGCGTCGGGTCTATATGATAAAGAAGATTTTGTTTTTCTCGACATAGAAACACTTGGGTTCTTTACAAGGCCAATAATATTGTTTGGTGTCGCTCATATTTCAGGTAAGAGAATTTCAATAAGTCAATATTTATTGCGTGATATCTCAGAAGAGGCTGGAGCAATAGCAGCTACTCTATCTCATTTTAAAGAGAGTGCTGCCTTAGTTACATATAACGGACGTGCCTTTGATGTTCCCTATATACAAGAACGAGTTGCCTATTATGGGATGGATGCAGATCTAAATCATTGCAATATTGATTTACTTCATTTTTCGAGACGTGCATGGAAAGAAAGACTACCTAATTGTAGATTAACTACCTTAGAAAAACATCTGCTTGAAATCGAAAGAAAAGATGATGTGCCAAATACCTTAGTTCCCGAATTTTATGAGACTTATTTAAAAACCGAAAATCCAGGACCTTTAATCCCTATCGTTGATCACAATAAACAGGACCTCATCTCATTAGCAAGTATTTTTTCTAGATTGTGGGATGAGTGGAAATGATCTAAGAAAATTCTGTTGGAGTATAACTTAACTTAGTTAATTATTTTGGAATTTCAATTACGTCTATTAAAGAAATGATTTCTTTGTTCTATAATTGGGAAGGAATTTACCAGAAATTTAATTAATTAACAAACTGCTCGAATCTTGGGGATAACTCTGATCATCAAAACGTAAGGGATCAAAGGAAGAGATAATTCTTCGATAATTTTCAAGAAAAAGTAAATAACTAGTTCAGAAAGTATGTATTTGGCATGGTGGTATAAAAAATGGACAATAGTCTTTTCAAGATCGTTGTTATTGGAGATGGTGCTGTCGGAAAAACAAGTATAACAGTTAGGACTTGTCATGGTCAATTTGACGGAGAATACTTGATGACTATTGGCGTAGAATTCGGAACAAAGGCTTGTACGGTTGAGAATGACGAGATTAGAATGCAAGTCTGGGATACTGCAGGACAAGAAAGGTTTCGTTTTCTCCAGCCAGCATATTATCGTGGGTCACATGGAGCACTTCTTGTGTACGATATAACTCGCAAGGAGTCTTTCGACAAAATTCCTTCATGGATGGACAATCTTCTTAGTACAATTAATGATCCTATTCCTACTATTCTCGTAGGAAATAAGTGTGATCTAGATGAATTGAGAGTGGTCACCTTCGAGGAAGGTAAACTTTTAGCAGAAAAACTTTCAACTGAGTATAAAAGAGTAATTCCCTTCTTTGAAGCGTCTGCCAAAACCAATCAGAATGTAGAAGAGTTATTTATTAAACTCGGCTCATTGATGCTAGAAGAACGGCTTATTGAATTTAAGAATGCTGAAGAATGGAAAGAACGTGCAGAAGGTACTTGGTGGTAATTTTTTAAAAAGAAAAAATTTACTAAAATGGTGAAATAATGGCGAAACAAAATCTTTTCAAGGTTGTCGTTATTGGAGACGGCGCCGTCGGAAAAACAAGTATAACTGTGAGAATATGCCATGGTCAATTTGACGGAGAGTATTTAATGACTATTGGCGTTGAGTTTGGAATGAAGATGTGCACAATTAAGGGACAAAAAATCAAAATGCAGATCTGGGATACTGCAGGACAAGAACGATTTCGTTTTCTGCAACCAGCGTACTATAGTGGTGCACATGGTGCTTTGGTCGTATATGATGTGACCCGGAGACAATCTTTTGAGAGGATACCAATATGGATGGGTTACCTTACGGGGAATGTTGGCACTTCTTTACCGACTATAATTATAGGCAATAAATGTGATTTAGATGATATAAGATCAGTTGACACAGATGAGGGGGAGCATTTAGCGAAACATCTTTCTAAACACTATCGGCAGGATATTCCGTTTTTTGAAACGTCAGCAAAGACCAATCAGAATGTTGAAGAAGTGTTCTTGAGACTAGGTAGCATGATGCTCGATGAACGGCTTTTTGAGGTAGAAAAAGCAGTTGAGTGGAAGGAACGAGCAAAAAATGACTGGTGGTAAAGTCTAAAAACTAATTATTATTGTGAGTTCTGTGAGCTACCTCGTGCTAAAGCCTCGAGGCTTCCTGCTTCTACGACAGACTCGATCCCCTGGCGGGTTACGGAGGTCTTATCTCCACAGGCTTAACATCCCTACGCTCCGTAGGTACGTCTAACGATGGTGAGGCAATCGGAGTATGCACCTTGTTTGCAAGTGTGCGCATTATCCCTCCAATTGTTATTGATACCTTCCTCATTCCACCTATATAACGTGAGGGAGACCCCTCGATGTACGTGATGAAAGTGAACACCAACTACCGCCATTCATCACCACGCTGAAGCGGTGGTGCTTTCTTGCTTAGCTACTTGTAAATAGTAGACCTCGTATAGATGTACTCATAATTCTGTCACAATGGTAATTAAAGATTAGATATGCTTCTCCTAGTGGTTCGTTACGCCTCATTAACATGTTCAGATAGGGTGACATGAAAGATGAAGAAAAATATCTTTAAGGTTGTTGTGATTGGGGACGGTGCGGTTGGGAAATCCAGTATAACAATCAGAACCTGTTATGGCAAGTTTGATAGAGCCTACATTTCAACTATCGGCGTTGAATTTGGAACGAAGCCTTATACTATTGAAGGACAAGAAATTACGATGCAAATCTGGGACACTGCAGGGCAAGAACGGTTTAGGTTTCTTCAGTCAGCATACTATCGCGGCGCTCACGGTGCACTTCTTGTATATGACGTGACTCGCACGGAGTCTTTGAAGAAAATCTCGGTATGGATAGACGACCTTGTGAGCAACATCGATCAGTCTATACCTATGATACTTGTGGGGAACAAATGCGACCTAGATATTGTGAGGGCGGTGCCTGCAAGCGATGGCGACTCTTTAGCAGACACACTTTCGGAACAGTATAATAGAGTCATTCCTTTTTATGAGACGTCTGCCAAGACCAATCAGAATGTGGAGGAAGTGTTCCTTAAACTTGGTAGTATGATGCTGGAAGAAAGACTTTTTGAGGTAGAAAAAGCAGTTGAGTGGAAGGAACGAGCAAAAAGTGACTGGTGGTAACTAAGAATTAACTATATTGCCTAATCCTTCACTCATTTTAACTAATTCATC
>JAEORY010000363.1 GCA_016840645.1 Candidatus Borrarchaeota archaeon
AGACAGCTCTTGAAAGGCCTCCTTTAGACCCTCTGGATGCAAGACTTCGCATGAATAAGTTAGGATGTAATGTTATGTTTGTCATCCTTACCCTATCACCCAAAAATGCACCTCCACTGAACGGAGAAGTCGGATCTACGGAGATAATTCCTACTCTTTTCCCATCATCTAATAACTTTTGAGTAATTGCTCCAGTTAAGGTACTTTTTCCTACACCAGGCGATCCAGTTATTCCTACGATATAAGATTCGTGATTTTTATCTTCAAAGTGCTTAAAGATTTCAACTGCTTTATCTGGTTCGTTTTCTATTATCGTTATTAACCTTGCTAAAGCGATTTTATCGTGATCTTTGAATTTTTGAACTAATTCGTCAATGTCGTAATCTTTTCTCAATTAACAGTAACACCAAGCAAGAATAGTTTTCAATTTAAAATCACTTAGGAAAATATTGGATTGTTTTTTTACTTTTGTACATTTTGTTGAATAAATTGCACAATACTATTTACCATGGTGCCCGGTCCATAGACGTTAGCGACGCCCATCTCTTTTAATTGTGAAAAATCTTTTGCAGGGATTACTCCCCCAACAAGAATCAAGAATTTATCAAGTACGCCTTTTTTCTTTAACAAATCAATGATTTGTTGGGTATATGCAAAATGTGCACCCGAATGAATGCTCAAACCAATTACATCAACGTCTTCTTGAATGGCAGATTCAACGATTTGTTCAACATTTTGGAATCCGCCAAATATCAATTCCATCCCCGCATCTCTTAAAGCCCTTGAAACTACGATTCCTCCTCTCCAATGCCCATCTATCCCTGGTTTTGTCATTAAAACCCTGATTTGATTACTTCCCATATTTAACACCTCATATACATCATATAGCTAATGGTGGTTCCCAGATGCCATATATTTCACGATACACATCGCATACTTCTCCAATAGTCGCACCTTCCTTGGTCACTTCCATCATAATAGGCATGACATTCTCTTCTTTCTCACATACATCCCGGAGCTTATCAAGAAGTTTCTCTAGTTTTGCATTGTCTCTCCGCTCTTTCAGCTTATTAATGCGATTTACTTCGATTTCTATTGCCTCTTTACTGGTCCTGAACACGTCTGTAACGTCGTCATAGGGGACTTCGTACTTGTTCACTCCAAGCATTATTTCTTCTCGATTTTCAATACGCCTGCGCCTTTTATGGAAAGCATCCCTCATTTCTTTATATAACCAACCCGTCGATAAAGCTTTATCTATCGAACCTACCTTCTCAACTTTCGCAATATATTTCCACACTCTTTCTTCCACTTCATCAGTGAGCCATTCAACGTAGTAAGATCCCGCAAGCGGATCAACCGTATTTGCAATTCTCGTTTCGTCAGCGATTACTTGCTGCGTTCGTAAAGCAATTAAAGCAGCCTCTTCCGAAGGCAGGCATATTGCTTCGTCGTAAGAATTTGTATGAAGTGATTGGCACCCACCTAAATTGGCTTCTAATCCTTGAATTGCAGTTCTTATGATATTCACCTTAGGGTTCTGCGCGGTCAAAGAACTACCAGCAGTTTGCACGTGAAACCTGAACTCTTGAGATTTTGGATCTTTACACTCGTATCGATCTTTCATTAATTTTGCCCAGATCCTTCTTGCTGCCCTGTATTTCGCGATTTCTTCAAAGAAGTCTTTATGTGCGGCAAGGTGAAATGCAAGTCGGTTCACGAAATCGTCAACTTTCCACCCTCTTTCAACGAGATTATCAATGTGAGAACAAGCGCTCGCAAAAACAAATCCTAATTCTTGGATTGCATCAATCCCTCCTTCTCTGTAGTTATATCCCGTGAAATTAATAGGATGCCATCTTGGAACGTTTTTTTGTGGTACAGTCCATTCAATAAAATCGCATGCTAGGCGTAGTAAATGGTTTGGTGGACAGTTTTTATATGGGATGTAACCAACTGTCATTGTAAGAATGTCGTTTTGCGTGGTTCCAATTAATTGTTTTATATCATAACCTCGAGCTCGTGCCATGTTAAAATACATTGAACATACTGGCGCGCATGTAAATGGCTCTACTACTAGAGCAACACTAATTTTATCTATAGGAATATCTTCTGTAAGCGCGTATAAACTGTCAATGCAATAAAGTGGTACGCCTGAGGTTCCAACTTCTGGAGCACCATCTTTATTTGTTGGATCAATTCCATTAAAAGTTAAAGCATCAACAGCAGCGCTAAATCCCGTTTCCCCGTTTTCATATAAATACTTCCATCTCAGATTTGTTTCTTCAGGAGTTCCGTGTCCAGAAAATAATCTCATGGTCCAAAAGCGCCCTCGATACATCGTGGGATAGACACCTCTCGTATATGGAGGCTCGCCAGGGAAGTTTACATTTTCGAGAAAGTCGCTTTTTACATCTAAAGGAGTGTAAATCCGCTTAATCGGAATTTCAGAATCAGTAACAAATTTAGCATCCCGTTCCTTTGCGTTCTGGAACTTAGACTCCCACTCTTCTTTTCTTTTTTTTATCTGTTCTAAATATTCTCTATCATACATGGTGTTCACTTATAAATCTCGAGATTTCCGAGATCAGATTCATTATAGTTATTTTATTATTAATTATCTTTAAGTTAAGATATACTAAAATATGTTTTTTTTTGATTAATTTTAATGTTGAAACTTTTTTAGTCTTTACAATTTAGATATCAAATTAACATCATATTCTATATGATTTCTTTTCTTATTAGAATATTCAACATTTCAAGTGATAAATTCAAAAATTTTTAATTATTTCTCACCCTTTTTAGAAGTAATTTAATAATTATAGAAGAATTGTGAGTAAGGAATGGATTTTTCTTTAACTGAAAAGCAAAAAATGATTAGAAGAGTTACGAGAGAGTTCGCTGAGAAACATATAGCTCCAATAGCGGAAGAAAGCGACCAACAATCGCGCCTAGATCCGCAAGTCATGGAAGAAATGAAAAAAATGGGATATTTCGGCACTTGCATTCCAAAAGAATACGGAGGAGCTGGATTGCATGAAGACACGATAAGTTTTTGCATCATTACTGAAGAGATAGGGCGAATAGACGCGTCTTGGTCAATCACCACGGGAGTACACGCAAGCGTGTGCGCATATCCAATATACAAGTTTGGTACAGAAGAACAAAAACAGAAATTCTTAATTCCACTTGCTAAGGGAGAAAAATTAGGTGTTTTTGCTCTAACTGAGGCAAACGCGGGCTCTGACGCAGGTGGTGTAGAAACAAATGCATATTTAGACGGAGATGAATGGGTATTAAATGGTAGTAAGATTTTTGCGACTAATGGAGGAATTGCTGAAACACTACTCGTAGTAACAAAAACGGGACAAAAAGGAAAGAGGAAAGAGTTAACCGTGTTTATTGTGGATACTAATACACCAGGGTATTCTGTAGGTGTAAGAGAGGATAAATTAGGAGTACGAGCTTCTAACACTTCTGAACTTGTTTTTCAGGATGTGAGAATACCCAAGGAAAACGTTTTAGGTAGTGTTGGCAGTGGATTTAGAATTGGCTTGCAGATCTTAGATTATGGTCGAATTCTCATGGCTGCTCAATGCGTGGGATTAGGACAGGCAGCACTAGAAGCTTCAATCAAATATGCAAATGAAAGGGTGCAATTTGGTAGACCTATTGGAAGCTTTCAAGGCGTTCAATGGAAAATCGCTGATATGGGCGTTGCAGTTGAATGTGCGCGCTTATTAACATATCAGGCAGCGTGGATGTGCGACAATGGTTTAGAATATGGTACAATGGGTTCAATGGCAAAACTAAAAGCTTCCGAAGCAGCAATGCAAGCAACTCACGATGCCGTTCAAATACATGGTGGGTATGGCTTGATGAAAGCTTACGCTGTGGAGAGATACTTTAGAGATGCAAAAATGGCAGAAATTTACGAAGGTACTAGCGAAATTCAAAGAATGGTGATAGCACAGAAGTTACTAAGGAGAGGATATTGAGGTGGTCAAAAAATGAAAATTTTCACGTGTATAAAACAAGTTCCTGGTGTTTCAGAAGTAAAAATCGATCCTAAGACAAATACCCTTGTAAGAAAAGGCATTCCAAGCATTACAAATCCGATGGATAACAATGCAACTGAACTTGCATTAAGCATAAAAGAAAAACATGGAGGAGAAGTCATTGCATTAAGCATGGGACCTCCTCAAGCTGAAGAAGTTTTACGCCAAGCTCTAGCAATGGGAGCAGATGAGGCTTATCTTTTGACAGATAGAGCATTTGCTGGTGCAGACACTTTAGCTACATCTCACACTTTAGGGCTTGCTATAAAAAAAATATTAAAAGATTCCGGAGATGAAAAAAAATACCTCGTAATATGCGGAACTCAAGCCATTGATGGTGATACCGCCCAAGTAGGACCCGAATTGGCAGAAGAGTTAGGCCTCCCGCAGATCACTTACGTGCAGAAGTGTGAATTGAAGGGAGATAAAATAATAACTGAAAGAGTTTTTAGATCAGAAGAAACCGTCATTATTGAGTCAAAATTACCCGCTTTAATTTCGGTTTTAAAGGAAGTAAATGACCCTCGATTTCCAACAATGACTGGAATCGTTAATGCTCACGAAGAAATGGAAGTGAAATATTTGAATGCCAACGACTTGAAGGCAGGAAAGGAAAATATCGGTCTTACAGGTTCAAAAACCGAAGTATTTAAGATATTTATTCCTGAGAAGAAAGGGAAACACGTAGTGTTAGAAGGATCAGTCGA
>JAEORY010000364.1 GCA_016840645.1 Candidatus Borrarchaeota archaeon
CAGTTCCTGCCCTGAACGTGATGTGAATTTGAGAACCGGCGAGTGTTACCTCAGCTCGATTCTACTTACGATCTATGCGAAACAGTACGTAAAGGTTAGGGAGTATCGTGAAAGTGAAATACCTAACGCACTTCATCCCCCAACGCGTTGAGGGGTCTTCTTGCAGAGGAGTGATAAAAAATCCACGAAAAATTCTCGCGAAGTATTAAACAAGAAATCGTTACTCAAAATCAACTTATTTAAACAGCCATTTCTTAAAGCGAGAAGCACCTGTTTTTTCCTTGTTAGCGGATTTCATTGGTTTTTCCGCTAATACTTTGACTTTCTCTTTCTCCTGAAAAATCACTTTGGCGAGTTCATTCATAACATCGACAACATTTTCTCCAGTTTTTGCTGAGGTTTCATAAAAGATGACGCCCTTATGCATGGCATAATCCGTCCCCTCTTCTATAGAAATAACTCGTTCATCGATCAAATCGGTTTTATTGCCAACGAGGATGACAGGTATCTCTCCAGTTTGGGAATATAAGTTATCAAGCCATCGATCGAGATTTTTAAAACTCGTTTCTCTCGTGATATCGTAAACAATAATGGCTCCACTGGCACCTTTGTAATAAAAGGGGCGTATATAATCAAACATTTCCTGTCCGCCTGTATCTAAGATGCTCAATGTTATCTTCGTATCTCCATGAAAAAGTTTTTTCACAGCATATGAAACTCCAATAGTTGCTTTATATTTCGGGTCGAACTTATCGTAAGCGTATCGCATGGCAATGCTTGTCTTTCCAACACCACCATCGCCGATTGCAACAACTTTAAAGATAAATTCCGACATTGAATTCCATCCTATATAGGGTATTAAGACTAATTTTATTTCTTACTCACAAATTATAATTTATATACCTTCATCCGTTCTTTCTGTCAGTTGATCCGGAGGAATAAAGTAGTAAAGCTCCTTAGAAATCTCTGGATAAAGAATACTCCGTAGTCTGAAAAGTATTTTGAGTAAACCTGCAGTTCTTATGAAATCCAGGATTACAAAGAACTTTGATAATAGTTTGGTTCTTAATACATTGGGCGAACCAAAATGATCTGTAAAATATGCCTTTTCAAGAGCTTTCCATTGTTGTAAGATAAATCCAGCACGAGGGTCTTCAATTTTGGTGTATAAGTCATATGCTTTCCATAAAGCCCTTCCACTCATGTGATACTTCTCTTGCATCGAATATAAAGATACTAGGTCTAGTTGAACTTGTGCCGCTCCTGCTACCAACTTTGATAAGTCTTTTGTTAATTTAAAGTCGAAAGCATCAAAAACAAGTTGATTCATCTCATAAAAGTGACTTAGATCTCCAGTCCAGTTCGAAAGAACATGAGAATACCTTCTTTCAATATTATCTATTAATTTTTTCTGCCCTCTGCGTATTTTCCTTTTGTAAAAGATTCGTTTGCCAACAAAAGTAGCTATAGTAATATATTGCCCATATTCCAAGAAAATTTCAAAGGTTTCTATATCGATTGTTCGCAGGGGTTTCTCACTACGGGTGGCTTCCATTACGAGACTTACAATTCCAGACAGCGCGGCACTCATTAATTGGCTATCGACGCCTCCTTTTTCTTCGAAAAAGGTTCTGTAATGGAGGCCTTGACCCTCATTTGTAAATATATAAATTGAACGAAGTTTTCGTGGATCGATTGCTGCAAAGGTTGTGACCTGAAGGGTAATGAGAATTGCGACTAAAGCAGGTAGAATGTAGAGCGAGGGGTCTATCAATACAGAAATTGGATTTTCTACTACTTGTGATCTGTATTCCGGCCAATAGTCAGGGTATTGGACAGCAGTTGCAAAGGGATATTTCACTACGATATTAAACGGAAACGCTGATGAGAGAAAGTCTCTAAATCCTGATTTTTTTGCCGAAATTGTAAACGTATAGTTACCTGTGTCGAGCGTATCTGTTTCAAGGAGTAGTTTGTATTGTCCCTCTTTTTCTTCCAACTCATAAGGCTCTATTTCGTTAACGAATGTGAGAGTAACACTTGCATTACTTACAAGCGTTCCTTCATCATCGGCTAAAGTCACATCGATTTCAGCCGGGACATATTTTTCTGTTTCCTCATTATAGGAGATTTGTGCGCTTAAAGTTCTGACGATTGTTGTGCCTCCGTCACCTCCGCCTCCTCCGCCACCATCACTAGTGCCATCGCCTCCATCACCGACTCCGCCATTCCCTCCATAAGTAATATCAACTCGTAAGAAATCAACGCTAAGAGTACTTCCAGTGGCATCACTCAAAATATAACGAATTTGAACGTTCCCAGGATTACTGCTGATAAATCTGCTTGGCGAGGAGGATAGAGTTCTACTATGGGGTGAATCTCCAACGCCAGTTCCTATACTAAAACAGGAAATCCACTGATTGTTATCATAATCGTATATTTGTACTTCTGCACTTCCAGAGTCGACAAATGAGGAATCATGAACCGTAATTTGGGTAACTGTTGACCTATCGCCTGCAAAATCCTCAATATCGTAGACGATATTAGTTTCCCATTCGCCGCCACCGATATCAGAAGAAAAATGAAGTTTCACACCTAAATAATCAACTCTTAGTTGTGCTGATTGATCACTATTTACTTCTAAATAGCGAATTCGAATGTAGTGGGTCGTATCACCCGTACCATTCAAATAACCTGTAATAGAACTGCTAACAGTCTGGCTATGATTTAACATGGAAGAATCCATATTGAAGTTTAACGTATCCCACTCGGTATCTGTAGAGTCGTAGATATATACGTTCATATCTTGAGTGCTCGAACTTACATCCCAAACACTAATATTTAATACATCCACTTCATCGCCAGTCCATTGAAATTCATAATAAAGGTCTAAGGTATACCCACTCGCCTTAACAAGAACTGCATCAATTGTTAAATCAACTTGAGTGCTCGAACTTGTATCTCTATATCGCACAGTAACGTATCCATCTATAATATGATGTGTAGGATCAATTGTGTTATTAATCCAAGTTGGCGTGGTCGTAAAACTGTCTAGGTTATCCCACTCCGCGTCAATAGAATCCCAAACATCTATATAGACATACTCGCCTGTACTTCGATTACCGTAAATACATAATGTGGCAAATCCTGCATCAGGAACATCAGGAATTTCGTGAATAATATCCATCGAATTGCCTGATGCTTCAAATGTTACTTCAAGCCGAATTTGCTCAAAAAGTACATCTTTAGGTTGCAGTCCATTATGGTAAAACCTCAAATTTAACGTCTGAAGTTCATCTGCAGTATCAATATTCGCTAGTGATGATGACCTTTCATGCCAACTTCCTGCATCACTTCCAGATGGTTGTATAGTAGTAAATGAATAAAAGGTTTCGGTTCCATTCTTATATTCAACAAAACTGTCGCCATTATAACCAGCCTCTACCGTATAATTAACGTAAAGCACGACCGAACTAAGTGTCCCCGAGATACCTGATATGTCACAAGAATTTGTGTGTAGTGTCTGTAATTTCTTATATTCTATATAAATGCCATCTTCATACCAAAGTTTAGCTATTGATTCATAACTTTTGTCATTCTCAGGTCCCCAATCATCAGGTTTTGAAGTTTGAGAAGATGGTGTACCAGAGTCATTTAATTTTTCAACAGATCCATCATTAAAAGTTTGCGCACCAGAAATGCCATTAGTTGTACCTTCATTAACTATTTCATCAGAAACAATGTATTCAGTAGAATTTAGAATTGAAGAAGTTTCATCAAACGTTCCATCATAGTCTTGGGTTTGTTGCCAATCATTCGGACCATTTGTCCCTGTAGTAATAGATTTTCCTATAGCTGGTTGTGTAACAGTGAATTGAGAGTCGATTGACTGGTAAAAATCATCATCAACTCCTGTAAGACCCCATGCACCAGACTGAGTCCCGATATTTAATTGATCGCCTTCTGCATAATAATATGCCGTTGATGCTTGAAGGGCAGAAACATATCCTTGATCAGGGGCGGAAGGATCAGTTGAAATACTAGGATACAATGTGATTGTGCGAGTTATATTAGATGACTCATTAGTCGCATTATAAGGGAGTCCTATTAGCAAAAATAAAACAACTAAAACAGTTACAATGAGACATATCCTACGGAACGACTTCAACGTATTGCCCCTCTTACTAGACTCCAATTCTGCTTTTACGATTAAATGAAAGGATTAGGAAGTAATGCTGAGTGAACAACATATTTTTTAAAATTTTAGGTTATTCAATTAAATACCACGAAAAACTGCTTAAAATCAATTTTGGTGTAATTATTTCATTTTCAAGATATAGGTTTAAATAGGTGCGCGCATTTAAGCAATTCTTCTTACTATCTATAAATTCAGACTATATTTTAGTGTTGTAGTAAAATTCTCCGCAAGTCAGCACAATCAGATATTGTAGATGAAAAAAGAAACTGTAAAATGCGATTCTTACTGTTTTTATGTCTAAAATAAGACTATGAAATCGGGTGTATCGAATCCTTCAATTTATTTCTTTCTAGATAAATGAATTAAAACGCTCTTATATGCCTTAATGAGTTCGTTCTGATATTTTTTCTGAAGGGATGCAGTAATATAGTTCTTTTGAAACATCAGGATATATCAAACCCCTAATTTTAAAAAGAATTTTAAGCAACCACGGAATTTTTACAAAATCTAGTACTGCAAAAAACAGATTTAATGACTTATGTTGTAACTCAGTTTTTGGAGGAATA
>JAEORY010000365.1 GCA_016840645.1 Candidatus Borrarchaeota archaeon
TACGCTGACTATTTGAGTAAAGGTTCATTAAACCTAGTAGATCATATACAACATATAGCTTAGAATTCGATATTCGAATTTCCTTATTACTAAAAAAATGGATCAAAATAAGTATACACCCGGGATACCGGACGAATTAATTACCAATAAGATCTTCGTTGTCAGGGGTAAGAAAGTAATACTGGATTATGATTTGGCAGAGCTTTATGATGTGGAAACCCGTAGGCTGAATGAGCAAGTCAAGCGCAATCTTGATCGATTTCCTTCAGACTTCATGTTTCAGTTAAAAGATGAGGAATTTGAAAACTTGAAATCGCAATATGCGACATCAAGTTGGGGCGGTCGCCGGAAATTACCTTATGCTTTTACAGAGCAAGGAGTTTCTATGATTTCTGGGGTGCTACACAGCAAAAGAGCGATCAAGGTAAACATCCAGATAATGAGGGTTTTTACCAGTATGCGCAAAATACTGGAAACTCATACAACTATCTTGAAAAAACTTGATGATCTGGAAAGAAAAGATATCGAACATGATAAGAAGATCCTATTAATATTTGAATACCTCAAGCAATTAGAACAGGGCAAGCAAGGTGAACTAGAACACAAAAGTCGAAAACGAGTAGGTTTCAAAAGAATGGACGAGGACTAGCTTTGAATAAAGCACAAGCAAAAGTGCTATAGGACATTACTTTTGGTTTGAATGTCTGACCCGCCCACCCTGCGGTACAGAAATAAAAAAGGACACCCTCCGTATTAAATGTAAAGAAGATGTCCTGTTATTTCGGGGTAGTAGGATTACTCGGGTTGATTTTTTGGGGGCTTCAGCCGGATCATCAAAGAGAATGGCCCGAAATCGGCCATGTTCCCTGAAAGCCTTTTTGCTTGCTGCATTTTAGTTTCTCTTTCCTTCAGAGGGATGTGTGCCTGAAATGATATTTGATGCAGTTAATACTCCAGTAATGTTCGGGCGAGACTCCCGCATATCGCTTAAGGGAGGTTATCCCTGTGAAGAAATATAAGTTTCGAAGGCCCGGCCTTTGCTCTTTTCAATAAGTAGAGTGCCCAGAGGGCATGCTTTTTAAAATTAGCAACACATAGAGGGTATCTTTTCCCTCAACAGGTACCTCTCAAACTATTTCTGGGCTAAATGGTTAAGAAATTCTTAGCAGTAAAATATACCATATTTTTCAATCCCCATCTATTCAAGGGATTCTTTAATAATTTGATAATAATAACGACTATCTGTTTCCAAATCCCAAATTATTTGTCCATTTAACCATACCATTCTTTTGATGCCTGGCATATCTTTTGTCTGATACAATACTTCAATTGTATCGGTATCGCCTTCATTCCATTGAACATATGTGATAGATTTTTCATCCGAGTTATTCAGCGATAAATCTACCCTAGATAGATTGTCGTCTATTACAACTCTTACCTGTCGCGGATAATCCAATCTTGGGTCATAGATCTCTTTAACCTCCCCATCAATTTCGTAAAAAAGTTTTATTTCATCTGCTTCAAAGTGATTGGGAGTTTTCGGATTCAAAAGATCTTCATTTTCAGAATTTATAATTGAGAAACTGAATTGCGTATCCCAGATAGAATAAACCATATCATCAGATTTGCTACAAGCAAACAGAAAGAATACCGTGATAATTGCAATAAGCTTCTTCATTGGTTTAGGGTATAATATTATATATCATAGATTTATCGTTATTGTATGAAAGATTGCCCGGATTAAAATTATTATACACATACCATCCAACATTTGTTATACCTGCACCCCAGACCATATGAAAATGAAGTAAACTAACCATGCTACAATCTTCATAATAATAGTTGGATTGACGATACCCATCACAAACCCAGGAATGGCCTCCTTCAGTGGCATCGAAACCTGATAAAATAACAGGTCGATCATTATCGATATTACTTTCAACTGTATTGTAATCATAGTCATCTGTTATCGCATTACTATAGCCAAACTGGTCCTTAACCACATCATAATTAACAATATAAAAAGACGTTTCCCCGATGCTGTTTTTCATTTCATCAATACTACAGATATTTTTTGTTTGATCTCCTGTACTTTTCAGATTTGAACTTTCATCCATCGGAAATTTTATCCCACTTGCAATTGCTTCTATTTCTGATCGATCTACAGAGTATTCGTTAAATAAATAGCGTGATTTTTCAAGTTCACCCTCCTGAGTACAAGAAGTAGCAAATAAAATTGTAAACAATAAAACTGAGAGCTGTTGTAATTAGTCTGGTTTGTTCATGATTCTAAGTTTAAAAGTCAATTGGTTTGAAAGAGAACATTGGTGAATACTAAGCTATGTGGTAGAGCGCCTAAAAAAAACTGTACAAAACGAGTTATCTGAAGCTTGAATTTTCTTTGCAAAAAACTAAGCTAATAGACCATCAGTTGAATAAGACCATAATAATTCATATTTTCTGAGCATCTATAATGTACTATATGAATAGTAATATATTGGTTAATGATTCTTCTTATGCTATAGAGCATGTCAGCCTTAATGCTACATAATAACCTGCAATGCTATTAGACGTAGTAACTTACTCCTGAAATACTTAAGTGAGATTCCAGCAAATGGGATAAGTAGCTAATTCCGGCCATATTTATATCGATCAAGTCTTACTGCAATAAAGTTATTCATTGTACAAGTGCTAAAGATTTATAGAACAATCCTTTACTTTATCAAAATTCGGTTGCCCGAAGGACATGCTTTTAACAGAGCAGTTTGGTTAGGGAAACCAAATTTATAACAGAAACCATCTTCTAAACTGGCTATCTAGCCTTGACTACCTGATACTATTATTGAATTATAGCTTTGCTTTCCTGGCGTTTTGTATATATATTAGCCTTGTCTATTTAATACTTTAATATGAAAAGGCAGATTCTAGAGGCACTTTTAGATTGGAAAACTGAGAAAAATCGCAAAGTCTTATTGCTGCGTGGAGCTCGTCAAGTCGGTAAAACATACATTGTTAGAGAACTATCAAAAGAATTCGAACATTTCGTGGAGGTAAACTTTGAAAGGAATACAGATACGCATAGTTTCTTTGATCAGAATCTGGACCCTGTAAGAATTTGCATAAATCTATCAGCCTATTTCAGGGTTCCAATTATAGAAGGCAATACGCTATTGTTCTTTGATGAGATTCAAAGCTGTTCCAAAGCTATCCAGGCCCTCCGCTTCTTCTATGAGTCAAAGCCAGGGTTGCATGTTATTGCAGCTGGCTCACTACTGGAATTTGCACTTTCCGATCTAAGCTCCTGGGGTGTAGGCCGAATCCGTTCATTATATATGTATCCGATGTCATTTAATGAATTTCTGATGGCGAACAAAGAGGATGCACTAATTGAAATGAAACAAGAAGCATCAGCTGAAAAACCAATAATACCTGCTTTCCATGAAAAACTAAAGGAATACTTAAGATATTTTCTTCTAATCGGGGGGATGCCAGAAGCCGTTAAAACTTTTATCGATAATCGTACTGATATGAAATCGGTACAGAATGTATTATCGGACATTGCAATTTCTTATTATGATGACTTTGCGAAATATAAAAGGCGGATTCCGGTATTACGCCTCCGTGAAGTGATGAACTCTGTAGTTAAACAGGCAGGGGGAAAATACATATATTCTAAAGCCGGTCCCCTATCGAATCCTGCACAAGCCAAATTAGCCCTGGATTTGCTTGAAATGGCAGGGCTAGTTTATAAAATATACCATTCCTCCGGACAGGGCATACCCTTAGGTTCAGGAGTAACCTTTAATAAGTTTAAATGTATTTTACATGATAGTGGCATACTTCAACAAATTGCAGGACTAAGAATTTCAGATTTGCTGATTGCGGAAAACATTGACATATTGAATAAGGGCAGCATTGCTGAAGCATTTGTGGGCGTTGAGATTATAAAATACAGTCAAGAAACCGAGAAAAAACAGTTGTATTACTGGCATAGAGAAAAAAGAGGAAGTAACGCAGAAGTCGACTATCTAATAGAAGAAGGAACTCAGATTGTACCCCTTGAGGTTAAATCAGGTACTACTGGGAAAATGCAAAGCATGAATATGTTTATCAATGAGAAAAGAACATCCAAAGGAATCCGCATATCTCTTGAAAACTTCTCGCAATATGGAAAAATAACTGTAGTCCCTTTATATGCAGTTTCAAATCTGTTTGAATAGGATTCTAATAGAGCTGTGACTGTTTTCTCTATTTAGCGATATGGACGTCGCTCCATTTACTATGTAGTTGGTAAAACAATATCTGCTCCGCCCGCCCTGCGGCGCAGAAAAGGGATCAATCTGTTGGTCTGGTACAAAAGTAAAAGGACACCCTCCAAAGAAAAGAAGATGTCCTCTTATGTCGGGGTAGTAGGATTACTCGGCACTTCGTGCCTCGTTTTCCTGTTGGGGGAGGGTACAACAGACAAAAAGGCCATAATACGATCGTATTGTTTTTACATTTCACCGGTCTTACAAATGCAAGCATTTGACGTCCGATAAAATGCAAAAACCACCACACCTGCGGTGTGATGGCCTTTTTCTCTTCTGTCGGCTGTTATGAACGAAGTTCGAACCTTCTTCGAGGGAGAAGAAGGTCGATCCTGATGCCCCACGGCGGTTTCGGCCCTGGCGGTCATAAGGAATTCTCCTTCTCAGGATACACACACCATTCGTATTCCGTTTTACCATACCATTATCCGGGATCCTGTCCATAAG
>JAEORY010000366.1 GCA_016840645.1 Candidatus Borrarchaeota archaeon
ATCGACTCGGGATTAGCCAGATGTTGGGTATTATCGGTCTAAAGGCCTTTCCAGCGGTTCTTTTTGGTGGCATTGAATCTATCGCAGGGGCCTTTATCGGGGGAATTGTGGTGGGATTGTTAGAAAGCCTGGCTGGAGGGTATATCGCTGGTTGGCTCATGGAAACAAGCCCTTATATTGTGTTACTTTTAGTATTGATTTTCAGACCTGAGGGACTTTTTGGGTTAAAAAAAATAGAAAGGATATAACATGGGAGCCTATTGCCCGTGTGGTACACGGAATTTTAATTACAGGCAGGATATGAGTATTGTTCGAACGCCATTTCATTGGGGAGCATTGATTGTTGGCCTTTTAACTCTTTTTCTTTCCCCAGCTTTCTTAAACTCGGTCTTGGTGAATTTGATAAATGAAATCGCTATAATCACGTTAGCAGTTTTGGGCCTTAACATCCTCACAGGATTTTGTGGGCAGATCTCAATAGGGCAGTCAGCATTTATGGGGATAGGAGCGTATATTACGGGAATCCTGGTGGTGAATTTTAACCTCAATTTTCTCTTCACCTTACCCGCTAGCGCTCTAGGAGCTGGAATAATTGGGGTGGTCTTTGGCCTCCCGTCTGTTAGAGTTAAAGGTTTTTACTTAGCAATGGCTACATTGGCTGCCCAATTTATTATTCCAGCACTCATTGCTACTCCTTTAGAACCAATAACGAATGGCACTAATAGCTTACGGATCCCACCGCCTGAATTAGCAGGCATAGTCTTTAATTCTCCGGAAAAAATGTTTTTCATTATTGTACCTATAACAGTGTTACTAGTTTGTTTCGCGGAAAACTTAAATAGGACGGGTATAGGTCGTGCCTTTGTGGCTATTAGAGACGATGATCTTGCAGCAAATGTTATGGGTATAAATATTTTTAGATATAAACTCCTCGCGTTTTTTGTCTGTTCTATGTATGCCGGTTTGGCTGGAGGTTTGTGGGCTTATTGGCTACGATGCATAAATCCAGACCATTTTAATTTAGCAGATTCGATACGGTATTTAGGAATGATCGTGGTAGGCGGCATGGGAAGTGTGCCAGGCACTATTTTTGGTGTTTGTTTCTTGCGAATTATGGATCACTTTTTAAGAGAATTTGCCATGCTGATGAGTGTGATTTTACCAGGTTGGGCACCAGCCTTTCAGGGCGCATCTACTCCCCTGCTCTATGGACTGATAATTGTTCTGTTTCTGATTTTTGAGCCAAGGGGCTTGGTTCATAGGTGGGAACTGATAAAATCTTATTTGCGCTTACGACCTTTTTCTTATTAGTTTGGTGTATTGATTAAGTATTTTTTAACTAATGTGGCGTTTTATTTAAAAGTTGTCATTGAGAGCGGTAGCCAAGCAATATCTTGGAGTATGCTGAGATTGCTTCGTCGCTCCGCTGCTTGCAATGAGACTATAAAGCTTTTAATGAAACGCATCATCGTAAACCATAACAAAGGGGGAAATTGAGATGAAAAAAAGAGTAAGCAGTAAAATTATGGCAGGGGTAATGTGTACAATTGTTCTTCTCATTTTTATTGGTATCAATGCTAACGCGTATGAGAAAAAGCCAGAGAAATTTATCTATTATTTGATTGGTGACATGAGCGGACCCTTTGGGGCAATGACTGTTAGTATGCTCCCAGCTCTTACCGACTTTTGCCAGTGGTATAACTCCACTAAAGGTGGTATACGAGGCGTGCCATTGACCTTTATGGCAAGAGATAACGGAGGGCAGATTGCTAAGGGTGTCGCTGCATATGAATATTTCCGCCATGAAAAACCCAAACCAGTTGTCGGATCATTTTGGCCAGCATCTGTTGCAGAGGCATTAAAAGACCGCTTTCAAGAGGATAGGATTGTTAATTTTTTCAATACGGCCTCGAATGCCATTAATCTTCCGGTAGGCTATCTTGTAGGTTCATGTCCATCTTATCCCAGTGCTGCTGCATCATCGATGGCCTGGGTCAAGGAGAAATACTGGAAGGGTAAAAAGATGAAAGTTGGATTTCTTACCTGGGATAACTCATATGGAAAGAGTATCTTTGACCCGGAGCTCAGAAAATGGTTTTCTAAGCAGCCAGGGATGGATCTTGTTGCTGAAGAGGTGTTTAAACCTAGAGATGTAGATGTATCAACCCAAATAATAAAGTTAAAAAGCAAAGGTGTAAACTGGATATTAGACAACACTGGGGGACATGGCGCAGTAGCAATTAGCAAAAGCCTTAAGTCTCTGGGACTGCTGAGTCAGGATATAACGGATACATCTGCTGACAAGATTCATCGTGCTACAAATGTATGGGGAGTGGACGACTCCTTGATCAGATTGGGAGGCCCGCTTGTTAACGGGATAATTGGGCTTCGCCCTTGGGCATCTTATTCGGAGAAAGATAACCCAGGGATCCAATTGGCACTTAGATCGTTAAAAGAAAACAATAGAGGCACAAAGATAAAAAATGTTAATTATATACTAAAATTTGCAAAGATGACGCTGGTCACTCATATTGTTGAAGAACTGGTAGACGAGAGCGGCTGGGAGGGAGTCACTGGTGAAAATTTTCTGTATAAACTGTTGAGGATAAAGAATTTTAATGCCCTTGGACTGTGTGAGTTCACGTACGCACCAACCTACCCCTTTCTCAAAAGCGGTAGAGTCTATATGGTGAAAAATGGGATGATTTTACCAGTTAGTGGGTATCGTGAGCTCCCTGACTTAAGGCCATCTAAATATAGGTAGTAGAAATATAACCCGGATAACTTTAAACCATGGTGAAAACTGGACTTATTCGAATAGTTTTCACCATGGAGATAGTAACGAAGGATAGGTGGTGCAGTATGCTTAAGCTAAATAATGTTGAGGTCATTTACAATGATGTCATTCTCGTTCTGAAAGGGGTCTCTTTGGAGCTACCCCTAGGGAAAACCTTTTGCCTTCTGGGTAGCAATGGTGCAGGGAAAAGCACTGTCCTCAAATCTATTTCTGGCCTTCTTCATGTTGAGCTTGGCGAAGTTACTGATGGCACCGTGGAATTTGAAGGAGTAAGGTTAGACAAGCAGACTCCAGAGGAGATCGCGAAACTTGGCATTATCCAGGTTTTAGAGGGTAGAAGATTGTTTGATCATTTAACAGTCGAGGAGAATTTAAAGGTAGGCTCAGTTGTTACTGGATTTGCTAATGTGGCAAAACATCTTGAGTTAGTTTACGGTTATTTTTCTTTACTAAAGGATTTTAGAAACAGAACAGCTGGATATCTTTCTGGAGGCGAACAACAAATGCTGGTCATCGGGAGCGCTCTAATGTCAAGTCCCAAAATTATGCTTCTCGATGAACCATCCTTGGGGCTTGCTCCTCTTCTGGTTAAGGGAATATTCAAAATTATTCAGAGGATTAACACAGAAAACAAAACCTCTATCCTTCTTGTTGAACAGAATGTGAAAGCAGCTCTTGAAATTTCTGAATATGGGTACATTATGGAAAACGGCCGGATTGTTTTGGACGGATCCACAGAGAAGCTTATAGAGAATGAAGACGTAAAAGAGTCTTATCTTGGATTAAGTGACGCTGGAAAAAAGAAAAGTTATCGAGATGTGAAACATTACCGCCGAAGAAAGAGGTGGTTATCATAAAAAAATAAATATACATCACCCTATTAAGGGTAACTATGCAAAATGATGAGGGGATTTAAATTGAGGTTTAACGAATAGAAACGTTGAAGGAATTGAAGGGAAGGGATTAAGATTATGAGTAATGACGAGTTAAAAAAGAATGAAGAGATCGCTAAGCAATACAAAGAGCTTCTATGCCCCGAGGGAAATCTGGTTGCAATCAAGATGCTGAGCGATTTGGAGGGCTGGGGAAAGGTTAAAAAGCCAAAAAGGCCTCGTACACTTTGTCAGCTGATTACTCAAACGCGGTACATAGGTAGGACATTCCTGGCTGAAGGCGCAGATATATCATGTCCTGGAGTACATCCATACTTATTTGGAATCAAAATGCCTGAAGGTGTTGCCAAGAAGTATGTAGGTTGGCAGTTTGCAACTGAGGAAGCCGCACAAATCAGCTTTGACGCCCTACCCAATTTTGAGAAAGGACTATATAAAGCGATATTTATAACACCCCTTAAAAGATGTCCAGTTGAACCAGATACGGTCATTATCTTCGGCAATGCTTCACAAATGCTGGTACTTTACAGTGCCTATCTGCGTAATCGTGGGGGAGACTTTATCATTAAGGCCGGCAATCAGGCCAGCTGCATTCGAGTCACTGTTGCTCCTATCAAGGAAAATAGACCCTATTTAGCTATTCCGGGGAATGCATGGAAATTATTGGCTTTGCCCTCGAACACCGATCTCATTTTCAGTATACCTATCGCTTTTTTAGAGGAAATAGCGGAAAGTGCCTGGAAATTGAGGAGAACAGGTGGTAGTCGTTATCCTGCAGCGTGGCAGCATATTGATTGGGATCCTCAACCACCAATAGGTGATCTCTTGAAGACCGATGCTGATGCCGCTAGCTGGTTAAAAAAGTGAGTCTTTGCCTATTCCTGAATCCTTAAATTTACTAAATTTTTGATCGAAAGATGATTCTCTTTTTGAGGAAAGGATTTAGTGGGCTCCTTTTTAAATAAAAATATTTTAGACATTAAAAATTGATAACAGCAGTGTTGAAGAAAAAAGGAGTGCTCATATGGAAAAGAAGGAAAACAGCATAAGGAAAATAAAAAC
>JAEORY010000367.1 GCA_016840645.1 Candidatus Borrarchaeota archaeon
GTAAAAGGTCCTGCGTCACAAGGAATAAGCACACCAGCTAAAGGAAATTTAGATGTTTTAGGCGCTTCTAAAAAAGCAATGGGTGAAATTAATAAAAATATGCAAAAAAGTTTTATGAATCGTTTAAAAGGAGGAAATTTTAGAGATTTTATAAGTATTTTTAAAGCCATTAAAGGTGGCGGAACATTACCGGGTCAAAATACGTTTAAAGAACGTAACTTAGAAGGTTTTAGTTACAAAAAAGGTGGGATTGCTAAAGGATGTGGCAAAGTTATGTCTAATAGACGTAAGTTGACAAAGAAATATTAACTATTATATGATGCATTGCAACACAAACTAAGGAGTTTACAATGTTTCCAAATTACAAATTTGAAATACCTACATACTCACAAGTAAAAGAATTTTGGAGTGGTTACTTTAAAGCAGTTAACCAATTCTGGACTGATTTTGCTGAAGATGTAAAAAAATCAGCGGAGAAATAATTATGGCATGGTTTAATCTGATAGGTATGGCATTTAAAGCGGGTTCGCATATCTATCAGAACCGCCAAAAAACAAAAATGTTAATGTCTGATGCACAAATGCGTCATGCAGAAAAAATGGCTAATGGTGAAGCTGAATATCAAGGTAAATTATTAGAGGCTAGACAATCGGACTGGAAAGACGAATTCATTTTGCTTTTATTGTCGGCGCCCATCGTTTTATTAGCCTGGGCGGTTTGGTCAGAGGATCCGTCAGCGATGGACAAAATGCAACTTTTCTTCAAATACTTCTCGGAACTTCCGTTCTGGTATCA
The DNA here is from genome assembly GCA_016840645.1 of Candidatus Borrarchaeota archaeon. The sequence goes on from JAEORY010000367.1 coordinate 796, forward strand.
AACTATTTTTGTGGGAGTCATTGCATCTGTTTATGGACTTAAGGCAACAGATCTGATAAAGCGTAAGTAGTGGACTACGATACTTTAAAAGCAATAAGCAAACGTTTAGATAAACGAAAAGAAGTTTTAACCGATAAGATCACATTTGGTGTTGACAATTGGGGATCCTATCAATATATTGTAGGACAAATCAGATCTATAAATGATCTGCAACAAGATCTTAAGGACTTGCTGAAGAAACAGGAGCTATATAATGACGATAATAACGCCGAAGGCGCAGGAACATAACAACGAAGAAATACCAGCCAAAAAAGAAGGCTTACTCAACGCATACAAATCAAAAGAAGAAATAGAAAAACTTTATCTTGATAAAGATTCTATTGATCAATCTGAACTCGATAAATTACCGACTCCAACAGGATGGAGAATTTTAGTGCTTCCTTATACAGGACCTAAAAAAACTAAAGGCGGAATTATTTATTCAGATGTTACGCAAGAAAAAATTCAGATGACAACCGTTTGTGGTTTAGTCTTGAAGATGGGTGATCTTTGCTACAAAGACAAAGATCGTTATCCCGAAGGTCCATGGTGTAAGGTCAACGATTGGATCATCTTTGGCAGATACGCAGGAAGCCGTTTCAAAATAGATGGCGGTGAAGTGCGAATTTTAAACGATGATGAAATCATCGCAACAATCAGTAATCCAGAGGATATACTGCATACGTATTAAGGAGCTAAGATATGTCAGAAACAGGAGCGCTAAATCAACAAGAAGTTGAATTAGATACAGATGGTCTACAAGACCAAGAAGTAACGATAGAACAAAAACAAGAAGAATCTACAGAACCTAAAATATATTCTGGTGAAGTAGAGCCTGATGGTACAGCTGTTAATCAACACAAAGACGATAAAGTCCAAGTAGAAATAGCAGAAGAAACTCAGGAAGAACCTAAAAAACCAAAAGACGATTTAAATCAATATTCTAAAGGTGTTCAGGAAAGAATTACTGAATTAACTAAAAGAAGAAAATTTGCAGAACGAGATCGTGACGCTGCTTTAGATTTTGCTAAAGCTGCTAAGAGAGAGCTTGATGAAATTAGAGCTAAGTTTCCAAAAGTGGAAGCTGATTATCTAAAAGAATATGAAGCTAGAGTTACTGCAGATGAGATTTCAGCACAACAAGATTTGGATAGAGCTATTCAAGAACAAGATGGAGCTGCAATCGCAAAAGCGAATCAAAAACTAATTCGTGTCGCTATTGACCGTGAGAAAGTCAATAATGCAAAGATTTTAAGAGAAGAAAAAGAACAATCTTTGAAGGCACAACAAGTTTCTCAACCAGTAGAAAACCAACCGCAGAACACACAACAACCTGTAAAACCTTCAGAAAAAGCGCAAGCTTGGGCTGAAGAAAATCCTTGGTTCGGTGAAGATGAAGTCATGACGGATGCTGCATTTGCACTAGATAAAAAAATCAAGAGTGAGGGTATTGTGGGAGACTCAGAGATGTACTATAATGAACTTAATAGGCGCTTGAAAGAGTATTTCCCGGGTAAGTTTTCTGTTGAGGAAAATAAACCTACGGAGCAAAGGAAACCCGTCCAAACCGTTGCTTCCGCACAGCGCAATCAATCTGGACGCAAAACTGTGAAACTCACCAAGTCACAGCTGGCTGTTGCTAGAAGATTAGGGGTGTCACCAGAGGATTACGCGAAGTACGTTAAATAAGGAGCTAATATGAAAAAAGAACTGAAAACGACGTCGCGCGAGTCAGAGGTTAGATCCAAGGAAACTAGGAAAAAACCGTGGACTCCTCCGAGTAGCTTAGACGCACCGCCACCTCCAGCAGGGTTTAAACACCGATGGCTGAGAGCAGAGAGCATGGGATTCCAAGATACTGGAAACATGTCAAAAAAACTTAGAGAGGGTTGGGAACTTGTTAGAGCAGATGAGTTAGAAAAACAAATCGGTCCTAATGATTACCCAGTTATCTCAGAAGGAAAAAATGCGGGCGTAGTTGGCGTAGGAGGCCTTGTGTTGGCAAGGATACCGGAAGAGATTGTGGAATCGCGAAAAGAATACTTTAGTTCAAAAACTAAAGGACAAATGGATGCGGTTGACCAAGATCTTATGAAGGAACAACGACCTGAGATGCCAATCAATATTGAAAGGCAATCTCGAGTAACCTTCGGTGGTAGCACTAAGAAATAATTTTTTAGTAAAAGCCATCGGGTTATTAAACTAAACACTTAACTAAGGAGTAAAAAATATGGCTAATCAAAGTGGAAACTTTGGCTTGAGACCTTCTAGAATGTTAGGTGGAACTCCGTTTAATAACTCACAAAACAGATACAGAATATTGAAGAACTACGGTACTGCAATATTCCAAGGCGACCTAGTTGCAGCAAGTGATAATGGAACTATCATTAGAGCTACTGCTACTACTAACCCTGTTGTTGGAGTATTTAACGGTGTATTCTACACTGACCCTACAACTCAAAAGCCTACGTTCAAAAATTATTATCCAGGTACTGTAAGTGCTAACGATATTATTGCGAACGTAATCGATGACCCAAATGTGGTTTTCGAAATCAAAGCAGATGAGACTTTTGCAAATGGCGATCTATTTGCCAATTACAAAATCACTGCTACAGCAGGGGACACTGCTTCAGGTTCTTCAAGAGAATCATTAGATGTATCGACTGCAGACTCTTCGTCTACATTCGTATTACAGGCTATTGATATTTCTCAAGATCCTGACAACAGTGATCAAGCAACATCAAACGTTAACGTACTTGTTAGAATCAATGCACACCAATACAAAGGCGGTGTTGCAGGGATTAACGGGTAATTAGAATAAGGAGATAAAACACTATGGCTATATCAAGAGCACAGCTAGTTAAAGAACTAGAGCCAGGTTTGAATGCTTTATTCGGCCTGGAATATGACAGATACGAAAACGAACATGCAGAAATCTTCACTCAAGAAAACTCAGACAGAGCTTTTGAAGAAGAAGTAATGTTATCTGGCTTCGGCTCAGCACCAACTAAAAACGAAGGTGCGGCTGTTGTATTTGACGATGCAAAAGAAAGTTTCACTGCAAGATACACGCACGAAACTATCGCTTTAGCATTCGCAGTTACAGAAGAAGCTATTGAGGATAACTTGTATGACAGATTAGCTGCTCGTTACACAAGAGCATTGGCAAGATCAATGGCTAACACTAAACAAGTGAAAGCTGCTGCGGTCTTAAACAATGGTTTCGACACTGCTAACGGCGGTGACGGACAGCCTCTATTATCTGATGCGCACCCACTTGTAACAGGTGGAACGTTCAGAAACGAGTTAGCAACTGCTGCGGACTTATCTGAAACATCATTAGAACAGTCGTTAATCGATATTGCGGCTTTCGTTGATGAAAGAGGACTAAAAATCGCTACTCAAGGTAGAAAATTGATTATTCCAAAAGAATTACAATTTACTGCTGAGAGAATCTTAAAGTCACCTTTAAGAGTTGGTACTGCGGATAACGATATCAACGCGATGCAGAGCATGGGAATGATCCCAGAAGGATACAGAATCAATCATTTCTTGACTGATACTGATGCTTTCTTCATCATGACTGATGCACCTAATGGTCTTAAACATTTCGTAAGAGCACCATTAAGAACTGCAATGGAAGGTGATTTTGACACTGGTAACGTAAGATTTAAAGCTAGAGAAAGATACAGCTTCGGCTTCTCTGACCCTAGAGGAATCTTCGGTTCACCAGGTGCTGCGTAATATTTAATTACACCTCACCACAAAAGGGGCGGAGTTTACTTCGCCCCTTTTTTTATGTAATATATATTCACTATACAAAATTAACTTTGGATACAGACGCGTATAGTCGACGACCTAGAGACTGTATTCAAATAACTAGGAGCTAAATATGGCACAAACTACTTT
>JAEORY010000368.1 GCA_016840645.1 Candidatus Borrarchaeota archaeon
CAGGACGAAACGCAGCTGGGGAACGAGATATCTTTCCTGGCGTACTTATGTCTTCTGTAACAAAGATACACGGCTTGGAAATCGGAGCAACCGGGCTAACAAAGTGGGCCGCTGATAGAGCTAATATGGACGTAGTCATTGGAAAGATGACAGGTCATACAAAACCGCACTATTTCCCTGGTGGCTCTAAAGTAAAAGTAAAGATTCTTGCAAGAAAAGATGATGGTAGAGTTATAGGAGCACAAATTGTAGCTCGCGAAGACGTTGGGCATAGAGTTAATATGGTTGCCACTGCTATCCAAAGTAAAATGACCGTAAACGAGCTTGCCAAAGTAGATACGTGCTATGCACCCCCAATTGCGGACACTTTAGAAACTGTATGCTTGGCCGCAGAACTAGCTGCTAAAAAGTTGTGAGATAACTCATAATTTTTTTTCTCTTTCTTACTAAAAAAATAAAACGCGGTCAGTCCTGACCATAAGCTTTGAACGCTTCAAGGACGGCTAATTTTTTATATTCACCCATAAGAAGCAACAACATTGCTTTTCCTGAGGTTGAGCTAAAGGAAATCTTGTCGAGTAAGCCATACTTATTCAAACCAGCAATAGTGTGACCACCACCTGCTACCGAAAAAGCTCCTTTATTGGTGCTTTCAGCGATCGCAGAAAATATTTCTTTAGTACCAACAGCAAAAATCTCTTTTTCATATTGTCCTGGACTGCCATTACACACAATTGTTTTGGCTTTGTTTAAAACTTCTGAAAATTTTTCAATGGTCTTTCTACCAATATCGCAAGGTATCTTGGATAATGGCAACTCATCCAAAGAAACTTCAACGCGTTGATCATTGTCCTCTATAGCTAGATCTTCTGGCAACTCGATCTTCTTTTCAAATTTATTTAGGACTTCTGTTGCTTTTCCCATATTGTCTAAATAACCGTTTTCTGAGAGGAAATTTCTGTAGACGTCACCCATATCAAAACCCTTTGCTAATAAGAATAGATTTCCCATTACGCCAGAAGCCAGAACGGTATCTGCTATATTTTGCTCTAATACATATTCTATCACTTTTAGTGTATCTTTCGGTTTTGCTCCACCGAGAACATAAACACAAGGTTTTTCTGCAGAACTTCCCGCAACCTTCATCAGCGCATCAAGTTCTTCTTTCATTGTGTATCCGACTACTGATGGTAAGACTTTAATGAAACCCACAAGCGATGGCTGTGACCGATGTGCAGCTGAGAATGCATCGTTTACATAGAAATCTAGCAAGGGCGCTAACTCCTGTACCATTGCTGTCTTGGCTTGTTCCTCAACAGGGCGTTCAACAACCTCTTCTGAATAAAATCGAGTGTTCTCAAGGACAAGAATATCCCCATCATTTAATTTACTAATTTCATCTCTTGCCGCTTTGTCAAATATGCTGTTTACAAATTTAACAGGACGTCCTAGCACTTTATCAAGCACTTTGGCGTGCTGTTCAAGGCTTGTAAAGTCTGCGTCTCCAGGTCTACCTTGATGAGCCATTACAATGACTTTTGCTCCACGCTCGGCTAAATTTTGAATGGTTCTCGCGCCACTTTTAATGCGGGTATCATCCTGAATTTGCCCAGTTTCTGGATCAATAGGGGAGTTAAAGTCAACTCTAACTAAGACCCTTTTTCCTTTCACTTCGATATCATCTATTGACTTGATATTTTCCATGTGTATCCCTCTGTCGTTAAGAGAATGTATAATATGATCTCAATAAATCTTGTAGAATATAAAAATATTAAAGTACATTTCGTTCTGAGGATGTTTAAATCAGAAGTTCCCTATCTTTAAGCGTTGTTATAAGGACAAGATATTTATTAACCTTCAATACTTGTAACTTCATTATCGTTTACTATGCTTACTTAAACTCTCGATTCCTGATACTTGAAGAATTATCAAATAAGCTTTCGGTCAATAATTTGAAAATGAATTGCAGTAAGGGAGAGATAAGCAATGCCAGAAAATTTCGAAGTACTGATTAAGCGCTGCTACCAATGCGGCACCTGTACCGGTGCATGTCCCTCTGCCAAAATTACCGGTAGATTTAATCCTCGCAAAATAATCGCTTACATGCTTCTTGGAAATACAGATAAAATGGTCGCAGATGATGTAATCTGGCTGTGTACCGCCTGCCATGCCTGCGTCGAACGCTGCCCAGAATTAGTCTACCCTGCAGAAGTATTGTTTCAGTTGAAGAATATCGCGACTTCAAACGGAAAATTTCCAATAGGGCTTAAAGAAGAAGCCATGCAAATTTATACGACGGGCACAACTGTTGCATATTCATCTCCTATAGAAAGACGACGAAAAAAACTAGGACTACCAGAATTTCCAGCGGTCAACGTTGACGAAATTCAGAAAATAATGGAATTAACAGGCATCGATAAAAAACTTGAATTTAATGGCTCAACTCTTAAAGAGCAGAAGGAAGAGCAGGAGGAGACGCAATGACAAGTTATGGCTTTTTTCTTGGTTGCATGATCCCCTTACGTCTACAGAACTTTGAAGCCTCAGTTAGGCAAGTTCTACCAGCCTTTGACATAGACTTACTGCCTTTGAACGGGGCGGGATGTTGCCCTGACCCTATCGGGATTCAATCGCTTGACCAAACGACGTGGTTTTCTTTAGGTGCAAGAAATATCGCCATTGCAGAAGAAATGGGCTATGATATGTTAACTCTCTGTAATGGTTGTTTCGAAACGCTAAAAACAACTAATCATGAACTGAAGCACGAACCCACCTTAAAGGAAGAAGTAAACGCTATCCTTTCTCAAATAAATAAAGAATTTAAAGGGACTATAAAAGTCCGTCATATTGTAGAAATCCTCTTTGAAGAGATTGGGCCCGAGAAAATTAAGGATATGATAAAACAGCCTCTTCAAAATCTGAAGATTGCAGTTCATTATGGTTGTCATCTTATTAGACCGAGTGCAATCTTGGCGTTTGACGACCCAGAAAGACCTCAATCACTTGATGTGTTGGTTGAAGCGTTAGGCGCTACAAGCATTCCATACTTGAAGAAAATGGAGTGTTGTGGCACAGGAATTCGTAGCATAGACATGGATTCTGCATTGCAAATGACAAGACAAAAACTTATTGAGATGAAAAGAGTTGGCGCTGATTGTATTGTAACAGTATGTCCTTTCTGTTTCATCCAATTTGATGTCGGACAATTTCAGATTCAGAAACAGCTGAAAGAAGAATACAATATACCAGTGCTTTACTACATGGAACTTCTTGGGCTTGCCATGGGACTCGAACCAAAAGAATTAGGGCTTGATATGCACCGAATTAAAACTAAAAAACTCCTTGAACGCCTTTTTAGTTCATAAAGATGACATTGACTCATAAAACACGTTATTGGTTGACGGATAAAAGAATTTAATTGATAAGAAGCGAGGTTATTTCCAATGGGTAAAATTAAAGTTGCTGCTCTACAGCCTCTATTACCACATGAAATGAAACCGATGGATAGGCTAAAAAAACAACTAGACATGTGTAAAGATGCTATAAAAGTTGAATGTGACTATATCTTCTTCCCAGAATACTTTGTAGGATTTAGTTACATCTGTGATTTGGATAGTTGCGAAGTGCTCGATAACGTATCGAGTTTTGCAAATGAGCACGGTGTATGGCTAGGTATTAACCTGAATCGCTATATACACAAAGAAGAAAAGACCATACATAACTCTGTTATTCTTATAAAGCCTGACGGAGGTATTGCAACCATCTATAATAAAATGCATCCCTATTGCTCATGGGAACCTGCTGTAGTAAGATCTCAAGGCTATAAATTCAAACTTGGAGATAAACCTGAAGTATATGATACTGGTAAGTGTAAAATTGGTCTTGGTCAATGCATAGAGTTATGGTTACCCGATTTTATGAAAATTTTAGGAGAGATGGGGGCAGAAATTGTTTATGTGCCCAGCCGTATGCCAATCCCCTACTTCTTGGAAACTGATCTTTTTGCACGAATAAGGGCTAGGGAAAATTGTAATTATGTTGTCGTTGGCGGTGAAGCCGGTAAAACCAAACCAGGGACCTATATTGCCGGACCTCAAATAGGCGACATGATAATGGATTTAACACATATTGGTAACCATGAGGGTGTAGTATATAAGACCATAGATATTGACTGGCTAAGGGATCAGAGAACTCACAGAACTCCAATATGGACTATACAAACAGATCAAGAACTTAAAAAGGCGAGAACAACGGCAACGGACTACATTAACAAATTTTATGGGGAAGAACACCTAAACCAGTTCATTAAAGAATGGGACATGACATGAAAAGAAGGATTTTTTTGGATAAAAAAATGATGGGAGCGTAGATGGCTTAGAATTCATCTTCTTGTGGGGGTCGTCGTAGACTTAAAAGTGCTTCGTTGTGTTTCTTGGTCAATTGGTAGCAATCGTATATCCCATATAAGTACCAGACGAGTGTTATGGGAATTAGAATTAATGTCGCTCCAATGATCCACATTATAATGCTTATAACGATGAAGACAAGACCACGCTTTATTTTATTTACGTATAAATGCCCTAAGCCTGGAAGTAGGAGGGTTAAAATAACGCTTATAGCTTCGTTTTTACGAACTGTCATAAGTTGGGCGTCAGTCATCTGAGTTTGATAGACCGGTGGGGCTGATGTCGTTGTAGGTGGGGGCGGTGGAGGCGGAGGTGGAGCA
>JAEORY010000369.1 GCA_016840645.1 Candidatus Borrarchaeota archaeon
TAAATATATTTCAAATCTAGATTTATATTCTTTTGTTATTTCTTTAGCAGATATAATATTATTTTTAATTTTTTCGTCGGTACTTCCATATTTATTAGTTATAAATTCTTTGAAACGAAAACGTATCAATCCCTCTATTGAATCACCAGCAGCACGTACAGTTGAGCGACTTGCATCTCGCACTGATATTACTCTACCATCAAATAGGTCTAATAGAATAGGAGGTTTTGGAGCACCAGATTCCACTTCGGACCATCTTGAAACGGAATGGACATGCAAGACAAAACATCCGAAGAGCATAAGACGACGAAGTGAGTTTAATTTTGAACCAGACCGTTCTTCAAATCGAGCTAATCTATCATAGGCTTCTCGTAAGTTATTAAGTGTTGGAGACTTAAGTAATTTTTTATTTGCAGTAAAAAGATGTTCCGATTTTGTTGCACGTTCAGCTTTATCTTTACCATAAATTACATCTTGTGGATCTCCAATCGTAATTAGAGGCAATGCAAGCGTCGTCCAAGCATCATATTCGGTGCTAAGAAGGTTTCTTATGCAATCAGCAGCGTTAGTTCTGTTTTTTGGTTCTGATGTTAGGAGACGAGCGAGGAAAAGCCCCATACGTACGTCGGATATATCTTGAGTAATAAAACGTTCATTTGAAAATGTGAAAGATTGCTGATCTGGAAAAACGGCATCATCTGCTGCTAGAACATCAAAAGCAAGCGTCCTAAGACGCGTTAATCTGTCCAAATTTGGTTCCTGACCATCAAGTGATTCGAATGTTTCAGGATAATCATCAAGTATGTTTTTATTTGGATTTCTTTCTTCGTCAATTCCTTTTCTTTGATTCCGTACATAACGACGTAGCGTTCTAGTAAGTGCGGTTGTGTCGTAAGTGCGTCCCACAAGCCCCCTGCCCAAACCATTTGCTACATGGACAGGTTTTATGGAGAAATTAGTGAGACGGAATCCGAAATCCGAATCGTAAATTTCTTCGATTAATTCTTTAGGGTCTAAAGCATTCATAGTTGAAATCGGGCTGGTGACCTTTGAATTGAAAAACGTTCATCGAGATCATTATCAACATTACGAATTCGCACATCCTCAACACCAGGATGTATATCTATTGAACGATTTATATTATCAATAAATTTTGTTATCCGTCGGGTTGCAGTCCGCGACCAACTTGCTTTTCCAAGTCCACGTTGAGCTTCAAATAACGTTAAATACAACTCACGATCTATTTCAATTAATGCTATATCATCATTACCATTCTCAGACGCAACTAGAGCAAAACTACGCCGATATTGTTGTTTTTCTGGTAACCATGCTTTCACCCATGTGGCAAATTTAAGTCGTTCAATTCGAAGCTGATGATAAGGGATGTCATGAATAACAACAAATACAGAAGGCGCTCTTACGTCATATCGATGGCTTTGCCAAAGATATAGACGATCTCGTTCTCCACCTGGGCAATCAGGTTCATAGAATCTGTTAATAGCAAGAATAAGATCACGAACAAGTTTTGAATAGTCCTTCTCATCTGATATTAAGATTGAATGGAATTCTCGCTCGTCGTTAGATAAAAGAGAAATTAATTGATCCCCCTTAGAGTGTTCAAAAAAGAAACGACGCTTTATTATTTTATATTGTTCTTCACGCTCTGATTCTGGTAAAGTTAGAGGCGCGGGTGGCATATCCCATAACCACTCCTCGGTACTTGTATTTCCTATCCAAAGTTTTTCATCCCATTTAGGATTTGTAATAGATGCAGGATCGAATACTTCTCTGATTGCATCGAAAAGCCGACCCTCACCCCCTGTAAAAGCAAGATTTGCATAGGTAAAACTAGTTGCATCTTGGCCAGCTTTCAGTCTTTCGACAGCGGATTGTCCACCAGTTATTAAAAATGCAATAAATCCTATAAGTTGTCGCATGGTTACATGGCCAATACGAGATGCAACCAAATTCAACAGCTCTGAAATCCTGGAACGCACCTGGCGGTGACAGAGTGCCTCTCGATTTGTAAGAGCTGGATCAGATGAATTGAGATTATTATAAAAACGTTTTTGTGTAAGACGATCGATTACTTTGTTAATTATTATGGGTGTAAGCAAATTTCGAAGGCTCAAATCTATAACTACCACATTATCCTTTGGGGGTTCAGGTTGTTGTATTTTTAAAAAATAGCAACTAGAAGTAACTTGTCTTAACGCTTCACTAACACCTGTGAATTTTTCTTTCTCTGCTTGCCTTCTAAGTACAAATAAAGGCCACTCGTTAATAGCAAGCACGAAAGGTCTTTTCTTTTTCCTGCACTCTTTCCAAGTACTGAGTATATCTTCATCAGAGCAAGCATTTGCATCAGTGATGACTACTGCATTTAGATCCTCTAGCTTTTTACGCAAACGTTCTATAAGGTGGGTTTTTCCATCACCGGGATTGCCAGTAACAACAATCTCTTTCCCAGGCTTTGCTTTTTCTAATAGATATTTATCAACACTTAAATCAATATGAATATCTGATATTTCATCTTGGCTAAGACGATCTGCATAACTATTTGTACTGCGATAGAGTCTTTCGATGAAAGTATCATCATTTTGAGTAGATGTTTCTCCATTGTCCTCTGTCAAACTTTTATGTTTAACATAGACATCATCCTGGTTTTGAAGTACTTGGCTTGAAGTGTCAATTTCACTGCTAAGACGGAATATTTCAAAATTCTGAGATTTAACACGATCTAAAATATCTTGGCGATGCAAACGGTTTTGAAGCCAACGCTGTTTCCAATACTCGACTAGAAACTTGTTACTATCACCATTTGATAATAAATAATCTGGGACGTTACTTAATCCAAGTAAAATATCTTCAGTATTTGAGCACAATGAAGCTGCATATATAAGCCTTGGTGAGTTATGTCTAAGGAAAGTTTCTGAGCTTAATCCCAAAGCGTCAAGCCCGGACCGTACAAGCCTGAGTTTTGGACTTGTTCCTTCCCCAAAAATGTTATTTATGTTTCTTTTTGATTCTGATAACCTAACAACTTCATTAAGGTGTTCAATTGTATCCGACGAGAAATGGACAGTTCCATAACTTTCTGTCTTTCCGATACGCTTATATAAGAGAGCGCCTCCTCCCACAGGAACTTTTATTCGATTATATTGGCTACTACCAATTGAATAAAGGCTAGAAGTGGTAAGAACCGCGAGCCGCGTTGGTCGAGAAACTGGTCTGCCTGCTAATGCCGATGCAATAAGACTAACACGAGAAGAATATTTGTTTTTAAAATGGTTTACAATTTTTCTACTAAGCATGAGGGTAGCTACGAGCTTGCCTCCAAGTAGATCGCGATAAGGAGGAACAGATCCACATGTAATCAATTCCATAACACTTGATGCAATAACCTGCTGTTTCACACGTCTAAGCGCAATTTCTAATGCCCTTACACCATCATCACATCCAATTGTCTTATCAAAAGATCTATTTGATTCCGGGAAACCGAGCTCATTAAGTGTATTAATAGCCCAAATAAGCTCGTAAAGTGTCGCTGCACGTTTTCTTCGATACAGTGCAGTTCTAGCGATCTTTTCCCAATCGACTAATTCATGATCCCCTTTTGCTACACTATTGTGGGCATCCCGGATTAATTGGTAATCTGGGGAATGAGAATTAACTGTATTTTCAAGTTGTTTTAAGCGTTCAGTTGCACTCTTCTCTTTAATAAATTCTAAGTGTTTTAATTTATCTCGCCATTCACCTTCGAAAATACTGATCTCTAAATCAGCAGAATAAGTTTCATTAATACCTTCTTCTAAAACAACATACAGATGTTTTAAAAGTGCCTGTCTCTTATAAGGTGACACATGCAGAAGATGTCGCTTTAAACCATTGAGTGTCCAACCGAAATAATCATCCCTCTGGGCTAAACCAAGCACAGGATTACCAAGAGCAGCAATACCAATAAGAGGCCTCATGTCATTTGCTGTATCCCGAATCAGGTAAAACATGTTTCGTCCAGGTGTACTTGAGTATGGGATAGACCAGTAGTATCTAGCATATCGCCAAATATCCTGTAGAAGTAATCCTGAAATAGGGTCACGAATCCCTGCCTCTATTAGTTCGATGTCTGGATTAATACCCTCAACACCAAGTCTTCCTAGTCTATTAACTAGTTCAGTGCCATTTTCGAATAGTGAGCTAATCCCTCGACGTTCCATTGATTTTATAAAACGTTTAGTTGATGGATCTCGAAATTGGGCTTCTCGAACAAATGAGAATGATTTCCGCAATTCTTTCTTTGCATATTCAGGATTAGTAGAAACTTCCATACCTATACTAGGCGCATCCAATATAATCCCTTCGTCATCTTCGCGAACTGTCCACCCTTGTAATACGAGATCACGTAAGACTCTCAGCGTTGAAGAATAATAAATAGTTGGGATGAGATCCGAAGATTTTAGCCCTAATGATTGAAAATCCTCTTTTTTTTCATCAATAGTAGAAATTTCTTGTGTGAGAAGTTCATTTAGGTTTATTTGTTCAGTACAGGAAATATCACTTAATATTGCTTGTAGACGTTGCTGATATCCTAAAGAAAGGTGAGGACGGAAACGCCGATAAATATAATTATTCTTTTTTTTGTGTATTTCGTTAATTGTTTGCTCTGTTGTTATTGTATTCACGGTAAGATTATTGTAATATGTTCATCTGAT